>JBICHZ010000397.1:0-24714 GCA_043101355.1 Rhodopirellula sp. JB044 | reverse complement strand
GCAGCAAACCCTCCTCGGCACCGATGACCACCGCGACCAGTCGGAAGCAAAGGTAGGGGAACACCGTTGCGATGATGACATACCCAAACAGCCGATAAAGTCGCTGCATTGCCTCGAGAGTCGGATAATGCCTCTCGCGTGGGTAAAGGCCACTCGATTGGTTGTACCGGTCGCGAGTTTGCTCCTGACGGAATGAATCGTCCGCCATCGAATCCTGCTGCGGCGGATCGACTCGGATCCCATCAAGAGGCGAGGCCGATGCGAACGAGTCCGCCGACACGGCTTCGGTGATCGTCTCGTGCGATTGATATCGAGTCGGTTCGACGGGTGGTTTGAGTTTGATGTCGCCGTCGAGGGCAGCCTCCCATTGCGATTCCGACATTGTTCCGTCCGGTGTCGAGTTTGCGTTATCGAAGGACAGCGCACGCGATTCGTCTGCCTCTGTGCCCGATGTTGAGTCAGGATTTACCGAGCCGACCTGCGTGGGATCGTGGTCGCCCAACTCCGTCGGACTCGGACGGAGTTTCGTCGGAAGGCTCGTGTTCACTCGGTTGACATGCCCGCAATAGATGCACGTGACGTGCTGCTTTCCTTCACGCGATCCTTCGCCCGGCGCGGCGGAGAACTTGAGCTGTTTGCGGCATTCAGTACAGTAGCGAGTGCGGCCAACGGCATCGGACGATGAGATCGCGGTCATGAATAGTTTGCAATGATCCTAGATTCGCATCGTGATACCGAGCACGCGTCGAACCTCAGACGGGCTCGTGACACCTTCACGGACCAATTCCGTCGCCCGATGCCATAGTGATTTCATCCCGCTGTCGACCGCGAGGCGGTAAATCGCGCGGGAGTCTTTTGTTGTCAGGATTTCATCCGCGAGGCTGGCGTCTTTCAGGCTCAAAAACTCGCTCGTCAGGACACGACCGCGGTATCCCGTTTGATGACATGCTTGGCAACCGGTCGGGATGCGACACCAATCGATCGGCAGACCATGAAAGTGCTCACCTTCGCGTGTTTCAACCGCACAGTCGCACAAGACCCTTAGCAGACGTTGGCTGACGATTCCGATCACGCCACTGCGGAGCAGATACGGTTCAATCCCCATGTCGATCAACCGACTGATCGCAGTCGCGGTGCTGTCGGCATGAAAAGTGGTCAGCATCAGTTGTCCAGTCAGACAAGCCTGAATCGCGATTTCGGCGGTGAGTTTATCGCGGATCTCGCCGATCATGATCACTTCGGGGTCCTGACGAAGAAGCGATCGCAAACCGCGGTGCAGGTCAAACCCGGCGGCGTTATTGACTTGGCTTTGCGCGACACCTTCGACCGGCACCTCAATCGGATCCTCGATCGACAGCAGGCTTCGGTTGCCGCCCGTCGTGCGGACGAGGTGCCTCATGGCCGAGTAGAGAGTTGTGGATTTGCCGCTGCCCGCCGGTCCGGTAATTAACATCGCTCCACTGGTTTCGGCGAGCGTATCTTTGAGCGACTGGGTGACCTCGTCGGTGTGCCCGAGTTCGTCGAGCGTCCCGGCACGGAGCCCATGTCCAAAAAACCGCAGCACCGCACGCTCACCGTCGAGCGTTGGGAACGTACTGACACGGACTTCCGCGGATTCTCCTGGGTCGGCAACTCGACCCTCTTGCGGAATGTCATTTTGGTACGTCAGCAAATTCGACAGCACCTTCAAACGCGAGATGATCGATGCGTTTGCCCCTTCCGCGTAGACTCCGATCGGGTGCAAAACGCCGTCATGACGAAAACGGATATCGAGCCCACTCGGTGTAGGCTGCAGATGCATATCGCTCGTGCCGGCGAGTGCCGCGAACTCGAGAAGGCGATTGACGACCTCGGTCGGATACGCCGGCGACTTATTGGGCAACGCACGGATCTCGTTGTCCAACCGCTCGACCATTTGAAGCAGATCATTGGCCGCTTCCGCAGAATCGGCCGTCGCGGTCTCTTGGGCACTGCCAAGTATCGTCGCGGTCCGCTGTTTCGGTGATCTTAACATAGTGAAGTGCCACGCAGGCTTTTGTAGAAACGTCGATCGAGCCATCGATAGGTTCAGTATGAGGTTAGAAACCGGCGTCGCCCCGCATCACGTCCGAAGCACGATTGCCCAGACCGTCGACGTACATTGAGAAGACTCGGAAGATGATCGTGATCAACGCTGCGGCGATCAGGAACCAAATCAACGCGGACGCCACGTACGTCAACTGTGCCATCGACTTGCGGACTTTGGACTTGAGATGGTTGAAGTGTTTGTCGAGCGACTCGGCTAGCTGTCCGGATGCTTCCCCTAGCTCGATGACCTCGAGTGTTTCTTCACCGAACAGGTGGGTATCGGCCAAAACGGTATGCATGTCTTGGCCTTGCATGATCGCATGTTTGCACGGTTCCGCCTTGGACGTGAACAGCGAAGTCCCCGCGCTGCGAAACGCCAGACTGACCGCGGCCGCCGCATCGACCCCGGACTCGATCGTGATTGCGAGCGTTTGAACAAAACGAGCCTCCGCAAACACTCGGAGGTTGTGGCCGATCCAAGGTAGCCGAGCGATCCACTCGGGAATGAAACGCAGAAATCCATTCGTTGCCAAAACGTAGAGCAAGAACACAGCCGCCGCACAAAGACTAACGATCGAAAGATAGATCATCAGTCCGCGTTCGCCGACCAGTCCGATGCCGATCAGATCGCGGCGTCCTGCGTCGGCGTCGGGCAACAACACGGAAGGCAGATAGATCAGCGCGCCGACGACACAAATGGCGAGAACGAGTTGAACGATCGGCCACATGATCGACTGAAAGAAAATACTGCGGAACTCAGCGAGTTGTCGGTAGTATTCGCTGAGCCGGTCTAAGACCCGGTCGAGTTTTCCCGATCGTTCGCCGCCTTCGATCATCTCTGCAAAGTGCGGCGGAAAGTAATTCCCTTGCGCTTTCACCGCGTCGGAGAGCGCAGTGCCTTCACGAATTTGCTCGGCAACGCTACGCATGCGTCGGCCATACGTCGTTGCCGACCCTTTGGCTTCCCGTTCGAAAACTCGGTGCGGGTCTAACCCGACTTCGAAGGCCACGCCGACACGTTCACATAGTGTACTGAGCGTTTCATTTTCGATACGAGTCCACAACATCCGAGGGTCCAATCGTTGTTTCAGATACGATAGAAAGGCGAAACCGGTCGTCGATTTGCATGGTACGGCGACGGTCACACGTTGGTTGATCGCGCGTCGTTGTCGCACGCCAAGAACAGTCGATCGCTGACATCGACTTTGATGAGCTAGTAGCGTTTCAAGAGCACAGCAGTTGATCTGTGGTACACGCGATAACGCGGTGGATAAACTTTCATCTGCTGTTCGTCTCGAGCCAGGAGTCTATCGCTCGAGGATACAACCGACCACGTTAAGATCATGAGATGTTGGTTAAGAATGAATGAGCGATCGGTTTTGCGCATCGTTTGCCCGCTCAAACTTAGCAGCCATACTGAGAACGCGTGAATGATCAGCCGATTGCGACGCGCAAAGTCGTTGCCACAAACATCTAACTGCCTAAGAACTGATCGAGCTCAACACGGACTTGGGACAGCATCGGTTGCAAGGTCTCCAGAAGCTGCGGCACGTCATCCAAGCTATCGTCTCCCGCTGCCGATTCGATTTGTTGAGCGATTGAGATCGCGGGCTCGATCGAAAAGGCACTGAGAGAACTTTTTAACGTGTGGGCCGCCAGGTGAATGGATTTCGTATCGGAAGACTGAGCCCCCTTTTGCATTTCCGCGAACAGATCGATGGATTGATGCCGCAGAATCGCGGCCAATTCATCCACAAACGACTTTTCTCCACTGAACCTTCCCTGCACGTGATCCCAATCGATGAAGGGTTTGTCGTCGAGAACCGGTTCACGATTTCTCTTGGGAGGAACGTTCCGAGTCGACGGATCGCTGGGAACAGAAACCCTTTGAGCGGATGGTGCGCCTGTGATTGTACGAACAGGGATTGTTTCGACAGCATCATACAACTCCTTCGGCACAACCGGTTTGCTGACGTAGCCGTTCATTCCGGCGCGGAGGCATTCTTCACGGTCGCCTTTCATCGCGTTTGCGGTCATTGCAATAATCGGCAGTGCCGCGACATGTTCATCGTCGCTCTCGCGAATCCGTTTGGTCGCTTCAAATCCATCGAGCGCCGGCATGTGAATGTCCATCAGCACCAAATCAAACGATTGCTTAGCAACGGCATCGAGAGCTTGCTCGCCGTCGGCAACGACATGCACGTGATGGCCTCGTTTGCGGAGGAAGTCTGTCGCGACCCGTTGATTGATCGGGTTGTCTTCAGCGAGCAGAATGGTTCGCGGCTGAGTTTGTTTCGATGTTTCCGTTTCGCCCTGAGAGGGCTGCGACCGATGCTCCAACGTGGCGAGAATTCCATCGAGCAATTCGGATTGCACGATCGGTTTGGGGAAACACCGCGCGATCTGTAGGCTCTCGCAAGTCGCCAAATCGCCAGGCTTGATCGCCGAAGAGAGCATGATGATCGTGCACTGCTCAGCAGAACGGTACTTGCGAACGTGTTTTGCAAATTGGAAGCCATCAATTTCCGGCATCATGCAATCGGTCAAGATTAACCGAATCTGTTGACTGTATTTTTTCAGCAGTTTGAAGCCCTCGCGCGCGCTGGCTGCTTGCACGACACGCATCCCCCATGATTCGCACATTCCCTTGAGGATCAAACGATTGGTTGCGTTATCGTCGACGATGAGCACCGGCAACTTGTGCAGCCTGCCGATATCGACCGCCTCGTGAGAACAATCGTCGACGGTAAGCGGTATTTGAAACCAGAACGTTGCCCCCTTTCCACTCTCACTCTCGACGCCGATGATCCCATTGAACATCGAGACGAGTTGGGAACAGATTGCCAGCCCCAACCCGGTTCCGCCGTACTGTCTCGTCGTGGACGTATCCGCTTGGCTGAACTCTTCGAAGATCAACGCTTGCTTGTCTGCGGGGATGCCGATTCCGGTATCCGATACTGAAAACTTCAACCACTGACTGGTTTCCAAATTTTCTGCCGCAGTCGATTCCGCCTCCGCTTCGGAGTCGACTAGCACCGCGTCCGGTTGGGAAGGTTCCGTCGTTTCCACCACCACGACGACCTCGCCTTCGGTGGTGAACTTGATCGCGTTGCCGACTAAGTTCGAAACGATCTGACGAAGACGACCGGGGTCACCGATGACTCGCGCGGGGACATCGGGCGAAACCCGGCAAGCCAACTCCAGTCCCTTTTCAGATGCCTTGGTCGCGAGGGTGCGTGTCGTGCTTTCGATGCAATCGCGGAGGCAGAATGAAACCGATTCCAACTCCAATTTGCCTGCTTCGATTTTGGAAAAATCGAGGATGTCGTTAAGCAAACGCAGCAACGCGTCGGCGGACTGGCGGATCATATTGAGATAGTCACGTTGATCTCGCTGGAGACGTGTGGCCGACAACAATTCCCCCATGCCGATGATCCCATTCATTGGCGTTCGGATTTCATGGCTCATGTTCGCGAGGAAATGACTCTTTTGCCGGGACGCTTCCTGGGCCTCGCGCATGGCGTGTTCGCGTTGCTCGATCGCGTGTTGCAGCAGCCTACCGACCGGCTCAAAAAGGGACACATAAGAGACAAAGATTGTCACGACGATGAGGCCAAGGATCAGGTTTTCACGTGTCTGCAATTCATCGAGCCTCGCCATCGTCACCGTTTTGAGATAGATGAACGCGTCAGAGTGACCAGCCTCGTGCCCCTTGGCGAGCTTGAGAAAACTCTCGAGTTCGGTTCGTTGCTGGTTGCTCGTGTAACCGTTGGCGAGGATCAACGCGACCGCGATGAAAAAAGCAATCGCGTAGCGAAACCGGAGCTTTTCAGTCCAATTGACGGTAGGCTTGGAGGCGTTTTTGCGTTCAAACATGAGTGGTTCGGATTCGTCCGAAGTTCAGCCCGGCTGCAAGACGCCATTTCCATCGCTACGAAGGCGTTCGTGAAACCACTGAAATTTGCGTAAATGTTATCGAACGTGTGCTGCGGTAGGACAACTCGGGATGCCTCGAAGCCGAACGTCGTCGATGAAGAGCCAGTCCACGAAAAGCGGCGGCTTTCAAAGCTGACGGTCCATCGCGCGTGCGGTCGCGAGATCCGATTTCACGTCGAGCAATAGTTCCAAGAACTCAATAAAACCTGCAAGGGTTGCCGTCACGAGGACGGTGCCGGAAATCATCAGAATAGAGTATGTGAAAAATCCCGGAAGCTCGGTCGCAAAATCTTCATCAGAAGAAAACGCGAGGGCAATAAAACGTAGCGTGAGGTAAATCAAAATCGACGCGAGCGCAACCACCGAAAACGTCCGAGTCCATTGTTTCAGGCGTGGAATTCTGGCGAACGAGCGAGGAAAATCTGTCGAATCGGATGGTGTGGCGACGGACGCGTCGGGGCACGATTGTTCGTCATCTCCGTTTGGAGACACCACATCGGATAATGGGGACACAGCGGTCGGGGACACAGCGGACAGCGACACTGCCGGATCAACATCGAAAAGAGCGATGTGAGGGTTTTTCCAACTGACGTTCGAACGCTTCATCCAAACCCGGTCACCTCCCGCCGAGGCCGATTGCGTCGATGGGCGGACGTGCCAGTTGCGGGGCTTCGCTGAAATCGGGCGAAGTTGAAAGTCGTCGTCAGGATTCGTCCCGCTGTTCACACGTCTATAGGGAGTTGCAAGTTGGTTGTCGGCCAGGAAACGTGCGATTGATCATGGAACAATGCTTGGGCGGTGAGATAGGATGCTTGGCCAACCATCTGCCGCGGTCGCGATCGGCGAGCTTTATGGAACGCTCAGTTCGAGCGATTCGTTTGAATTTTCGAGTTTGTCCGCAGGATTCTGGCGATGTTTGATCAGCGTCAGTTTGTTGCCTGTTTCGTTGAAAATCACCGTATCCATGATGCTCTCAATCAGCAGAATCCCGCGATGCAGGTCCGTGTCCGTCCGATCTGATTCACGGCGATATCGTTCGTGATCGAAACCGTTCCCATCGTCCTCGATAATGATCCGCATGTTTTCGAGCGAGATGGTGATGTCGACAACCACACGCCGTTGTTCATATTGCGAATCTTTGCGTCTCTCTTGCACATTGGGAATCGGCAAACCGGCCCGCATCAGATTTCTCGCTGCCTGCATCCCATCGATCGGCAGTTCGAGGTTGCCGTGATACATGGCATTGAACAGGGCTTCGTTGATCGCCACCCCCAATCTTCCCCGCGTGCCATGGTCGCAGAGTCGTTCGGCGAATGCGATCTGCTGGATAAACTCGACCAACGGATCGATGAGCGTGAAGTCGTTTTCGAGCACGTAGGTGTACTTGCAATAGGTCAACCGTTCGAGCAGTTTGACGTATTCCCGGTCCGCTCGCATGAGGTCAACGAGCTGGTCAACCGTTTCACTCAGTCGTTCCGGAAGGCAGGACTTTGGAACGTAGCTCGATGCACCGCGATCAAGTGCTTCTGCGGCCGCCAATTCGCTACCTTCCGACGTGATCATGATCACGGGAATTTCAGGACGCTGTTTCTGAAGCTCAGTCAGCAGACTCATGCCGTCCATTTTTGGCATGTTCATATCCGTGACCACCAAATCTGGATTCTCCGCAAGAACTGCCTCCAATCCTTCGGCACCATCGGACGCGTAGGTCAGCTCGTAGTGGTCGGTCAAAAGGTGTCCGGCGAGCACACGATCCATTTCGTTATCGTCGACGATAAGAATTTTGGTCATGGAGGTTTCCGTTGGCAGCTAGTGTTCGTTTGTCAGGGAGAATGTACCAACCGCGGTGCGGAATCGGATGAAGTTTGGGTGAAATCGGTGTTGCTGTTCGGTGCAGGCCGAGCGTCCGGTCGCCGCGGTCAGGCATGGTCATTCCAGGCCGGCATGGTCGTTCACGTAAACGATCTGGACACAACCAACGATACAAAAGAAAACGCTCCCTCGGTGCGAAATCGAATCGGTCGGGTTCTCCATTAGCCACGAAATTTCTCATTCAATCAGTGTAACGTGATGGAACGCTCGCTCGCGGCTAGGTTGCCTAGCTAATACACTGCCTCTCCGAGTTTACCGGCACGTTGTTTACCGGCACGTTGATTTCCGGCACGTTGATTCAACTGTCGGTCTTTGTGCAAACGTCCCCAAATCCTTCACGACACAACGGGAATGTCGACCTGGAAAAGATGCCTCCATTCTCGACTCACACCGTATCGTCTTATCCATCGGAAATCGCGAGAGTTCTCGCGCGTCAATGGGAAGTGAAGGGGCACGATCTCGCGTTGCTGCCTGACGAGGCGTCGCTGACGACGATTCTCGATGTTTGCTATCAGGCGAGTTTGTTGCGGGAGGAGGACGATCCGGTTCGATGCCGCATTATTTACGCGGCACCGGATCGATTGATGACGTGTCTCTCCGATCGGACACGGCCCCATATCCTCGCGTTCTCCGAACCAACGACTCTGTCGGCGCACAACCTTCGCAAACTCGCCGGAGCGGCTGACTTCTATCGGTCGCTGCTCGCGGTCGAGAAGCAGGAAGACGGTCGGTTGGTGATTTGGGGGATGGCGGTGACGGGGACCGAGTGGGTGAACCGCGTCGAGGGCAGTCGGTTCGAAGGCGTTCAACTGCCTGAGAACTTGGTCGTCCAAGCGGTCCGGCCCGGTCACTTGGTTGCCGCGTCGGGATATTCGCGAGTCCTCGAAACGATGCAGGGACAACTGCTTACCGACGGGTTCGATCCGTTTCGATCCGAATGGATTTCCGATCGTTTTACAAACGTCAGAGAATCGCTGCTCGATCAACTGCACGCGTCGTCCACCGAATTACCCACAACGCGGGTTTGCGAATCGTTCGTCCGCGATGTCGCTCAGGGCGTCGTCCGCCGGGTGCTGCGTCAGATGCGAAATCGCCGGCGAGGTGGGATGTTGGTTTTCCTGCCGGAGGGATCGCACCGGGACGGAACGACCGACGACTGGCTGCGGTTCCGCGTCGCGTTCCATCCGAACGAACTGACGATGATCTACCGTGATCTGATCCTGCGATTGATTTCGCGGGCACTGGAAGTCGGCGGGCCAATGAACATGCCCGAACTGACGTGGAATCACTACCAACAAATACGTGACCCCGAGTTGCGGAGGTTCGACGACTACCTCATTGAGTTTGGACATCTGCTCGCCGACATGATGAGCGTCGACGGTGCCTTGGTGCTCGATCACAGTTTTCGCATGATCGGGTTTGGTGGCGAGATCCTTGGCGACACCCCGGTGCACGAAATCCACCGGGCGCTCGACATCGAGGCTACTCGTTCGGTTGCCGAGCGGGCAGATTCCGCGGGCACGCGTCACCGATCGGCATACCGACTGGTCAACGGCCTCAACCAAGCGATCGCGGTCGTGGTCTCGCAAGACGGCGATGCCCGGTTCGTCGCCCACCAAAACGGCAAACTGACTTACTGGCCCTATTTGCCGTAGGCGACATTTTTCCGTAAGCAACGCCGTCGTTTGCAGACCCGCCGATCACCGACGCGTTGTGAAATCAGACGCCGTCGTATTCGTGAACGGCTTTGGTGATGGTGGCCAGGTCGTCTTTCGATAGCTCAACGGCACCCGCACCGGCGTTGTCGATCGCCTGTTGCGGCGTGCGTGCTCCGGCGAGGACGTGCGAGCAGCCTGGTTGGGCGAGAGTCCAGGCGATGGCCAGTTGTGCGAGACTGATGCCGTGCTTTTCCGCGATACCACGCATCGGTTCGAGCATCGCGTGCACCTTCCGCACGTTGTCCGCTTGGAAGCGGTCTTTGTACTTTCGTTGGTCGCCGTCGGGGTACTCGCGATCGGGATCAATTTTGCCAGTCAACAATCCTTGGCTGAGCGGACTGTAAGCGAGGAACCCGATTTGGTCAGAATCGCATTTAGCGAGATTAGTGTCCTCCATCGCTCGATCGAGCATCGAGTACTTTTCCTGGTCCGTGTCGACTTGGCCGAACTTTTGATACGCCTCGATCTCTTCCACGGTCGCGTTGGAGACGCCGATCGCGCGGATCTTGCCTTCGCGTTTGAGCTCTTCGAGCGTGCTCATCTTTTCTTCGATCGCAACATCATCGCTCTGCCAGTGAGTTTGATACAGATCGATGACGTCGGTCTTGAGCCGTTTGAGGCTGGCTTCGACTTCTTCGCGAATGCCATCAGCACCTGCGTAGATGTAGACGTCGAAGCTGTCTTCGGATTCTTGACCGGGTTGGTCGAAGATGTCCTCGCTGGTCGAGAATTTCTTCTTGGCTCGGGATTTTTGCTGATCGTTGAGATCCCAACGCATCGAACACTTGGTCGCCAAAACGACTTTGTCGCGGCGATCGGCGATGGCTTTGCCCACGATCTCTTCGCTGCGTCCGAATCCATAAATCGGTGCGGTGTCGATCAGCGTTCCGCCGGCGTCGAGAAACGCGTGAATGGCTTTGATCGATGCCTGTTCGTCGGTTCCGCCCCACGTCCAACCTCCGATAGCCCATGCTCCGAAGGCGACTGCGGAGGCGTCAATTTGTGATTTACCGAGTGGTCGAAGTTTCATTTCGTTGCTTTTCTAAGAGGTGAGGGGGATTGTCGTAAGCGTCATTAAACGGACTAGGCAAGCGATACCGATGGCGGGGGAACCAACTGATGCGAGCATACTGACGTGAGCCGATGCGAATTCGATGCCAAGACCGCCTTCACTGTGAGAGTTGGGCGTGCCGCTGCGGTAAAGTATTTGTGACAGAGTATCCCTCAAACTGCGGCGTCCGCACCAGCACGGGTGGTGGATCCAATCGCCGCAAACGGGCGGTTCGGGTACGCGGTAGCATCGTTCGATTGCGACCGCCGGTCCGATCGCGGTAAGGGCGTTGATCGCGTCGTTGCCTAAAAAAACGAGGGATTCTCTCGCCGTGGAAACACAATTAGATTGTGGGCACGGCATGCCCCCGCAATTGAACGTGCGATTTCTGTCCCGCAGCCGACGTTTCGCGATACCCCACTTTTGCCACGAGCAAAGCATGACAACCAGCACGACCACGCCCTCGACGCTATCGAACGATCGCCCATCGACCACCACCAACGCGATCGACTTCGTCGACGGATTCGCCCGGCGTCACATCGGGCCGTCCGACCGCGAACAAACCGAAATGCTCGGCTCGCTGGGGTTTGATTCCCTCGACGCCTTGTCCGACGCGACGGTACCGGCCGACATTCGGTTGGACGAACCGCTCGACATTCCTGACCCACGTGGCGAACGCGAAACGTTGCAGGGACTGCGGACCATCGCGAGCAAAAACAAAGTCTACCGGTCGTGCATCGGGATGGGTTACACCGGCACCGTGACGCCGCCGGTCATCCTTCGAAACGTGCTCGAGAATCCCGGTTGGTACACGCAGTACACTCCCTACCAAGCCGAAATCGCGCAAGGTCGCTTGGAGGCGTTGCTGAACTTTCAAACGATGATCGCCGACCTGACCGGGTTACCGTTGGCCGGTGCGAGCCTTCTCGATGAAGCCACCGCGGCGGCCGAAGCGATGGGGATGTGCGTTTCGATCGCTCGTCATCAGAAGACGGGTTTCTGGGCGTCGGATGATTGCCATCCTCAAACGCTCGCGCTTCTTCAAACCCGCGCTGCAGGCCTCGGGGTTGATTTGAAAGTGGGGACGATCAGCGAAATCGATTTCGACTATGGCGAAGGCGGATTGTGCGGCGTGTTGGTTCAGTATCCGACCACCGACGGACGCATCAACGACTACAAAGCGTTGGCGGAACAAGCAAAGTCGAAACAATGCCTGACGGTTGCGGCCGCGGACTTGTTGTCGTTGACGTTGATCACGCCGCCGGGTGAATGGGGAGCCGACATTTGCGTCGGCAGCGCGCAGCGATTCGGCGTTCCGATGGGGCTCGGCGGACCACACGCGGCGTTCATTTCGACTCACGACAAGCACGCCCGCAAGTTACCCGGCCGTATCATTGGTGTCTCGAAAGACAGCCACGGCAACCCGGCGTTGCGGATGGCGATGCAAACTCGCGAACAACACATTCGCCGCGACAAAGCGACCAGCAATATCTGCACCGCGCAGGCGTTGCTCGCGATCATCAACTCGTTTTACGCGGTGTACCACGGCGCCGACGGGTTGGTTCACATCGCACGTCGCGTTCAAGGCTTCACCGCCGCGCTCGCCAAGGGGCTCGAACGTCTCGGACACAAAGCGACCCATGACGGTCCGGTCTTTGACACGATTCGTATTCAACTCGGCAAAGGCCGTACGCACGCGGCCCGCCAAGTCGCCGATGCGGCTCGCGAGCGACAGATTAACCTGCGTGAATACGACGACGGTTCGCTCGGCGTGACTCTCGACGAAACCACCGACCGCGGGTTAGTCGCCGATCTGCTCGCCGCGTTTAACTTCGGTCACTACACCGGTTTCGACATCGACGAACTGCTCGCTGATGCCCAGGCCGATGGGTTGTGCGATCTGACCGGGTTCGCTCGCGAGAGTGAATTCCTGACGCACGAAGTGTTTCATCAATATCGCAGCGAAACGAAATTGCTGCGTTACATTTTCAAACTAATGAACCGCGACCTCTCTCTCGCTCATTCGATGATCCCGCTCGGTTCGTGCACGATGAAGTTGAACGGCACGAGTGAAATGATCCCGGTGACGTGGCCGGAATTCGCCGACATTCACCCGTTTGCACCGGACATTCAGTGGCGAGGTTACACGTACATGTTCCGTGAACTCGAGGCGTGGTTGTGCAGCGTCACGGGTTTCGCCGCGGTCAGTCTGCAACCCAACGCGGGTGCCCAAGGTGAGTACGCGGGGTTGTTGGTCATTCGTGCCTACCACGAACACGAGGCCGCCAAGAAGGGCGAGAAGAATGAACGAACCGTATGTTTGATTCCGACGTCCGCCCACGGAACCAACCCGGCGTCGGCTGTGATGGCGGGAATGCAAGTCGTTCCGGTCAAATGCAATTCACGCGGCGATATCGACGTGGATGATTTGAAAGCGAAAGCCGAACAACACAGTGACAAACTCTCCTGTTTGATGATCACCTATCCTTCAACGCACGGCGTGTTCGAAACGACGATCCGTTCGGTATGTGACTTGATTCACGAACACGGCGGACAAGTCTACATGGACGGGGCAAACATGAACGCGCAAGTCGGGCTGACGAGCCCCGGGAAATGTGGCGCTGACGTTTGCCACCTCAACCTACACAAAACGTTCTGCATCCCGCACGGCGGTGGCGGACCGGGCATGGGCCCGATCGGCGTTGCCCCGCAACTCGCACCGTTTCTTCCCGAACACCCGGTGCAACGGCCGGACACCGCGGGCGAGTTTTCGATCGGTCCGGTTTCGGCGGCACCGTATGGCAGCGCGAGCATCCTCGCGATCAGCTATGTCTACATCGCGATGATGGGGGCATCGGGTCTGAAGAAAGCAACGCAAGTCGCGATCCTAAACGCCAACTACATGGCGAAACGGTTGAGCGAACACTTTGACATTCTCTACACCGACAGCAACGGCTACGTCGCTCACGAGTTCATTGTCGATTGCCGCGGGTTCGAAAAATCAGCGGGTGTGCAAATCGATGATATCGCGAAACGTTTGATGGACTACGGATTCCACGGTCCGACGATGTCATGGCCGGTGCCGGGAACGTTGATGATCGAACCGACCGAGAGCGAAAGCAAAGATGAACTCGATCGATTCTGCGATGCAATGATCGCGATCCGTGAAGAGATCCAAAGCATCCAAGACGGCAAACTCGACGCGAAAGACAATCCGCTCAAGAACGCTCCGCATACCGTTGGCGAAATCGGCAGCGATGACTGGAGCCACCCGTACACGCGAGAGCAAGCGGCGTGGCCGAAAGCTTGGCTGCGGGATGCGAAATTCTGGCCAACGGTCGGACGAATCGACAACACCTACGGCGACCGAAACCTCGTCTGCAGTTGCCCACCGATGGAAGACTATTCGTAGCAACGTTCTTTCGCTGCCGTCACTCGCCAACAGGTGAAACCGCGACTGCACGCGCGCGCCGAAGTGCGTGAGCACACGGTTTTTGGGCGGGTCGCGTTTCCACATCGCCCGGCCGTTTCCACATCGCCCGGCCGTTCCCACCCGAGGCCTTACGGCCGTTCGGCTCATGACGCGTTTCCGCCCCGCCGGAATGCCAAGACACGACTAACATTCGTGTCCCTTTTCGCCACACGGCGATACCAATCGCCCCTGCGCCGATGTCGCAGATTGATATTTCCGCGACGCACTTGCGTCTTTCTCTTCGGCCTGCCGCGGGACAACATGGGAGCCCGACAAAACTCCGACGGCGGCCTCGCTTACAATGCGTTTTTCGCCGCCTCCTGGAACTATCTACTACGTTGGAACACCCCGCCTATGCTCTTCTGCGACCGTCTGCTCTTCGGTGCCGTCTCACCACGTATCTTGCTTGCGTTCACCCCGTTTGTTCTTTTTGCCTCAGCAACCATTGCCGCCGAGGTAACGAAACCCAATGTAATCGTCATTTATACTGACGATCAGGGATACGGCGACGTCAGCGCTCTCAATCCCGACGCGAAATTCGAAACGCCCAACTTCGATCGTTTGGCGAACGAAGGGATCGCGTTTACCAACGCGCACAGCGCCGATTCGGTTTGCACGCCGTCGCGATATGGATTGTTGACCGGGCGTTACTCGTGGCGAACCAAGATGAAGCGAAATGTTCTCGGTGCGGAAGCCGAGTGTTTGATCGCCGACGGTCGTGTCACGATCCCGTCGATGCTGCGAGACCAGGGATACCAGACAGCGATGGTCGGTAAGTGGCACCTCGGGATGGACTTTCCCGGTGTCGCCGGAAGGCGTGATTGGTCGCAACCCGTCAAAGACATGCCGCTCGACAAAGGATTTGAATACTTCTTTGGCATCCCCGCGTCACTGAATTTTGGCGTGTTGGCGTGGTTTGAAGGCCGTTATGCCAAAGTGCCTCCAACGTTGCTGACGAGCAAGAAGAAAAACCCTCGGCACGTTGACTATCGGATCATGCCACCCTATCAACCGATCCCGGAACTCGAGGGCAAGAACGCTCGACTGCGTGGGTTGGAGGTCGCTCCCGATTTCATTGACAACCAATGCCTGACCCGCTTTACCGACAAGGCGATCGAGTGGATGGGGACCAAAGTCGAATCGGCCAAACAGGGACAGCCGTTCTTTTTGTACCTGCCGTTCACATCGCCCCATTATCCGGTCTGCCCGCTGCCGGAGTTTCATGGCAAAGGCGATGCCGGGGCGTATGGTGAATTTGTCATCGAGACCGACCACCGGGTTGGGCAAATTCTGCAGTTCCTTGCCGACAACGATCTCGATGAGAACACGCTGATTGTTTTCACGAGCGACAACGGGCCCGAGAAGTCATGGTCGGGTCGCATCGACCAATACGGCCACGACAGTCGAGGTGGATACCGACAAGGCAAACGTTCCGTCTACGAGGGCGGTCACCGTGTTCCATTTTTGGTCCGCTGGCCTGCGGGAATCGCGCAGCCGGGTCGGACTTGGGACGAACCCGTCGGCCAGGTCGACGTGCTCGCGACCCTCGCGCAAATCGTGGGCGCAGAATTGCCTGCCGGGGCCGCCGAAGACAGCCACAGCTTCGCAACGGTGCTAACCGACCCCGATGCGCAACACGACCGCCTGCCACTAATCAACCACGGTAACGGTGGCGGCACGTTCCGGTATTCGATCACCGACGGGGATTGGAAATTAGTGCTCAAGAGTGCGAAGTTCGACACCGAGTTGTTTCATCTCGGATCGGATCCGAAGGAGGAAAAGAACCTGGTGGCGACGCATCCCGAGGAAGTCGAACGTTTGACTCGACAGATCAACGACATCATCACGTCCGGCCGCACCACCCCCGGTCCCGCTCAACCGAACGACTCCGGCTACTGGGAGGATCTCGTTTGGATGACCGAGAAACAGTACACCGAGATGGTGGAGGCGCAGAAATGATCTCGTTCCCGATGGAGCTTTCCCGGTCTTCGGTTCGGTTGCTCGCAACGTTGACCGCCGTTTTCGCGTGCGTCGTTTCTGCTCAGTGCAGTGTTGTTTTTGCAGACGACAACGGCGCGTTGGAGCCGGATGAACGTGTTACCTACAAGACCGTTGGCGACGTGGAGTTGAAACTGCATGTCTTTCGCCCTGCCGATTCATCGCCAAACAGCAAGTCTCCAAACAGCGAGTCGCAAAGCAGTAAGTCGCCGGCGATCGTGTTCTTCTTCGGCGGTGGATGGAACAGTGGCACGCCGGCGCAGTTCTACGAGCAGGCACGTCGCATGGCGGATCGCGGCATGGTCGCATTCTCGGCCGACTACCGCGTCCGCAGCCGCCAGAAGACGACGCCGTTTGAATGCGTCAGCGACGGCAAATCCGCGGTTCGATGGATCCGAGAACATGCGGAAACGTATGGCATCGATCCACAGAAAGTTGTCGCGTCCGGTGGATCGGCAGGCGGGCACGTTGCGGCCTGCACGGGAGTCATCGAAGGACTGGATGAGCCCACCGAGAACACGTCGGTCAGTTCAATTCCCGACGCCATGGTGTTGTACAACCCGGTGATCGATACAACCGCCAAAGGATACGGGCTGACGCGAGTCGGCGAGGATCGGCAAACGGAGATCTCTCCATGTCATCACGTCCGCGAGGGTTTGCCCCCGACGCTGATTCTGCACGGCACGAACGACACAACGGTTCCGTACGAGAACGCGGAGCGATTCACTCGCTTGATGAACGAAGCGGGCAATCGTTGTGAACTCGTGTCGTTCAGCGGACAAGGACACGGGTTCTTCAACAGCAAAAGCTTCCGTCCGAGAACGAAAGACATTTCACACTATGAACGTGCGATGAAATCGACCGAGCAATTCCTGGAATCACTCGGATTTCTTGATACGCCATAACCGCCAACTCGTTCTTCTCACCCCCGTGAGCCGAACGGCCGCAAGGCCTCGGGTCGAACCGTCGAGCGATCATCCAGACCCAAGACGCCCAACCAGCTCGCGGACGACACGATGCCTCCGCCGGGACGAGCCCGACGGAAGGCCCATCCATTCAATGACGAACCTTTTTGACTTTGCTCAACGTCGACTGCTACGCCCGTGCTAGGAACTCGCCGGTTCGCGTGTCGATCTTCAAACGCTCACCTTCTTTGATGTACTCGGGGACTTGAACGACGAGACCGGTTTCCAACGTCGCCGGTTTGGTACGCGACGTTGCCGAGTTGCCTTTGACTCCCGGGTCGCACTGCGTGATGGTTAATTCGACCGCGGTCGGCAATTCCAATCCCACGCAACCGTCGTTGTAGATCATCGCACGGATGCCTTCCAACCCTTCGGTGATGTAGGGCAGTTCCTCCTCCACGTCGTCGATCGGAATTTCGTATTGTTGGAAATTTTCCTTGTCCATCACAAACAAGTGTGTCGGATCGCTGTAGAGCATCTGTACCTCTCGCCGAGCAAAGTCCGCTTCGTCGAGGTTATCGGTGCCCTTCATCGTGATATCGACTGTGTTCCGCGTCAGCAAATTGCGGGCGCGGAATTTATACAACGTCGCCGCACCACGGGCCGACGGCGTGTTCACGGTGATGCCCTTGATCACACACGGGTTGCCTTCGTGAACCACGACGGTTCCCGTTTTCACATCTTTGGCGAGCATTTTGTCTTTCGAGTGGGGAGGTAGAATCCGCCGAGGCGGTCACCTCAGCTCAACGGCCGAACGACCGAAGTGCTACGGTAATAATCCATCAGCGTCTCGGGCGAAAGGACACCTCCACCGACACCGCTCTTGTTCACGCCGCCATACGGCACGCCTTGCGCGAACACGTTATGTGCGTTGATCCAACTGTTGCCTGCGACCATGGCCTCGGCGACACGGTTGGCTCGCTCTTCGTCCTTCGTCCAAACGCTGTTGGCGAGCCCGTAGTCGGTGTCGTTCGCCATCGCGATCGCTTCCTCTTCCGATTCAAACGTCGCGATGTAGGCGACCGGGCCGAAGATTTCTTCACGAGCGGCAACGTTATCGAGCGAACCGGACAACAGCGCCGGCTGCACGTAGTTGCCTTGCAATCCGTCCACGCTCGCTTCTCCGCCGCCACACAAACACTTCGCACCTTCGGATTGTCCCTTCTCGAGATACCCGAGCACGCGAGAGCGTTGGTTCGCGTTGACGACCGGCCCCATTTGGCTGTTCGGATCGAGCGGGTGGCCGACCTGAACAGCTTCCATCCGTTTGACGCATTCTTTGGCGAACTCGTCATAGATGTCCTGGTGCACGAGCCAACGGGTCGCGTCACAGCAAACCTGGCCGGTATGGAACGTGATCGCGCCGACCAACTTCTCCGCCGTTTCGGCGACGTCGACGTCATCAAAGACCACTGCGGCACCTTTGCCGCCGAGTTCGAGCTTGACGGGAACGAGGTTGCGACCGCAGGCTTCACCGACCAATCGACCGACTTCCGGCGAACCCGTGAACGACATGCGTTTGATCTGATCGTTTGCCGACAACGCGGCACCGGCGGTGGCTCCGCGGCCCGTGACGACGTTGATCACACCGTCGGGCACGCCGACTTCCTTCGCCAAACGAGCCAAGTAGATCGCCGACAGCGAAGTGTCTTCGGCGGGTTTGATGATGACAGTGTTGCCTGCGGCGAGCGCCGGCGAGACTCCCCAACCGATCAACAAGAAAGGGAAATTCCACGGGAAGATAAACGCACAGGCGCCCCACGGTTGCCGGTACTTCCACGCGTCGAAACCGGGCGAGTCGATCTTCTCTCGCGTTTCAACTTGGGACGCCAACTCGACGAAGTAACGCAGCGTGTCGACGAGGTTCTGCACGTCGCCTTGGGCTTGGGCTTCGATTTTGCCCGCATCGAGGGCTTCGATTTGGGCGATGATCGGTTTGTGTTTTTCGACCGCGTCGGCGAGTTTGAGCAGGATCGACGCCCGTTCTTCTTTCGACATCCCCGCCCACGCCGGAAACGCGTCCGATGCGGCTTGGACCGCCTGATCGATTTCCTCGGCACTCAAATCATGGATTTCGGCGATCGTTTCCCCGGAACCCGGGTCAATCGTTTTGACCGTCTGGCCGCTGGCGGCGGGGAAGTTCTTGCCCGCGACGAAACTCGGAAACGGGCTTTGGCTCAAAAACGCTTCGACTTCGGGAAGCAATTCGGTCATGGCGGCAACGCTCATCTTTTCGTCTTTTGGTGTGAGGAATGGTTCGCTAGCGGAAACCTAAAGTATACAGACTCCGTTGACCGGGAAAGAGTCTCGGGGCCGCGGAATCAGCGATCGGCCGACACGTCGAGCGGCGCCGATGAGGCGACCGCCGCGGCTCGTCCCGTGCTGAACGCGGCCTGAAAATTATAACCTCCGATCCACCCGTCCACGTCGAGCACCTCGCCGGCGATGTACAGGTCGTCGGCCAGTCGACTGCGCATGGTCTTTCGATCGACGTCTTTGAGCGACACTCCACCGGCGGTCACTTCGGCTTTGGCGAATCCTCGCGTGTCGTAGACCGGCAGCACCCACCGCTTGAGATGCTCGACGAGCAGGTTTAACGACGCGGCAGAAAATTCCGCGATCGGTTTATCACCATCGTCGGTCCGTCCCCCGCAGGCGACAACGACTTCGTTGACCAAACGGGACGGCAACCACTCAGCGACGACCGAAGCGACGGTTCGCTTTCCCGAATCGCCCGACCGACGTGAGAACAGTTCGCGCAGTTCAGCCTCGCCAACATCGGGAATTAAATCCAATTGCAAACGCCGGTCGCGGATCGATTCGCAAGCCGTCATCACGCCGCTGACGTCCATCGCCGCGGGTCCCGAGAAACCAAAATGCGTGAACAGCCACGACGCACGACGGCGAATGAGCGGCCGTTTTGACGAAGGGCTCGCCGCGTCGTGAACTTCCGCCACGACGTCATCGAGTGTCAATCCGGACAACCCGCGCGTCGCTTCGGTGCCTCCTACCAAGGGGACCAACGCCGGACGCGTTCGAACGATCGTGTGCCCGAGATTCGCGAGCCACTCATAGGCGTCTCCCGTCGTGCCGCACCCCGGCCAACTGCGACCGCCCGCGGTCACGATCACTCGGTCCGCAAACAATTCCTGTACCCCTTTGGTGGTGTCCGTGGAAACCATCCACCCGCCACTCTCCGCCGGACGAACCGATTGCACGGGCGACTCCAGGAACAATCGAACGCCGGACTGAATCATGTCACGATGCAACGCGTCACGAACATCAAGAGCACGATTGCTCTGCGGGAAGATCTTTCCGGTCGCTTCCCGTTTGGTGGGCACGCCCAGGCGCGAGAAGTGGTTAATCACATCGGCGGGAGCAAACTTGCCAACACTCGGTTGCAGAAACCTTTTGGCATGACCGAACGCTTCGGTGATTCCTCTCGCGTCGGTATCGTGCGTCACGTTGCACCGCGTCCCGCCGGACATCAGGATTTTCACGCCGGTCTTGCGATTCTTCTCGAGCAGGATCACCTCGCACTGTCGTTTCGCGGCTTCGGCAGCCGCCATCATTCCTGCCGCACCGGCACCGATGACAACAATTCGAGGAAGGCGGGTGGAGTCAGACACGAGCGGCAATGGGAAAAGGTATGGCGACAAAGGACGGTTTTGCGCAGAAACACGCAGGCGAACCCGCTGGCGAACACGACGCTCCTATTTCAATCAACGCAACCGGCATTACCGGACCAAACGGTGTGACTAAACGCGATTTCTGAAGGAGCATCGGACAGTTTGACAGGGATACCGCTCGGGGGGCAGGCGTGACTTAGAAAATAGATAGCGAAGCGGATCGCCATCGGCATCCGTTCTCATTTGATTCGCTTCCCCGTTTGTATTCGGTCCTGCTCGTTCGCTATTGCCCTGCTGTGAATTTCCTGCGTTCCCTCGCATTGAACACCCGCTACACGCTCAGCCGCCATCGGCGGGAGATGCGGGTGCGCGATTTGGTGGCGGAGAACCGGGCCCCGATCTCGGTGTTGTTCTATCACCGGGTTGCCGATTGCTATCCAAACGACTGGACCATTTCATGCAAACAGTTCGTCCGGCACATCGACTACTGCCGCGAACACTTCGAAATCATCTCGCTCGCCGAAGCCCAATCGCGACTGCAGAAAAAACACTCGCCTCGACCGGCGGTCGTGATCACATTCGACGACGGCTACGCCGAAAACATGCGGTACGCGATCCCGTGGTTGATCAGCAACCGGATACCGTGCACGTACTTTGTCACCACCGAGAACGTTCGTCATGGATGGCCGTTTCGGCACGATATCGAAAACGACCGACCGCTCGATGTGAACACCGTCGAGCAACTCCGCGCGGCATCGCAATGCGGTGTCGAAATCGGATTGCACACCGCCAATCACGTCGACTTCAATTGCATCACGACGCGTAGTGAGTTGGAGAGCGAGATCATCGACGCCAAGATGGATCTCGAGATCATGATCGGCCGACAAGTCGACTACTTTGCCGTGCCGTACGGAATGCCCCAGCAAATGCGTCCTGCAGTCATTCAAACCGCCAAAGCCTGCGGGCTGCGTGGGATCTGCAGTGCCTTTGGTGGCTACAACATGGTCGGCGAAGATCCGTTTCATATCCGGCGTATCCACGGCGACCCCGACTTCGTTCGCCTGCGTAATTGGCTCAGTTTTGACGAACGCAAATTTCGTCATAACCCGACGCTGCCCACCGATGATGTGCTCGAGGAAACCGGTGTTTGCGATAAAACTTCCGCAAACGGAACGGGAAAAGATGCAACACTTTCGGCAACCGCCGATTTGATGGACAGTGCTTCATTGCTCGGTGGAGCTTCATTGCTTCCCAATTCAACGTTTCAAACTTAAACGCTTCGCCCATGACTCACTCGAGCCATCCGCTGACCTGCTGTTTCGTCATCACATCAATGCCCGTCGGCGGTGCGGAAGTTTTGCTCGTCAATCTAATGCGGCGAATGGATCCGCGACGAGTGCGTCCCGAAGTCATCTGTTTGAAAGAGGCCGGTCCGCTCGGCGAGGAAATTGCCGAGGAATTTCCGGTGCACTCGGAATTGATCGGCGGCAAGTACGACGTTGCCGTTGTGCCACGCATCGCGAAACTGCTCAAGAAGCGATCAGCTGACGTCGTGATTACCGTCGGCGCCGGCGATAAAATGTTCTGGGGACGACTCGCCGCGAAATTAGCGGGTGTCCCCGTTATCGCATCGGCACTGCACTCGACCGGTTGGCCCGACGGGGTTGGAAAACTCAACCGGTTGTTGACTCCGATTACCGATGCGTTCATCGGCGTCGCCGAGTCACATGGCGAGTTCCTGCGTGAATTCGAAAAGTTCCCCGCGTCAAAGGTGAACGTGATTCGCAACGGCGTGGACTGCGACCGATTTTGCCCAGACGCCGACGCCCGTGCCTCCGTGATCGACGAACTCGGTTTGCCCGAAAACGCGCAAATCATCGGGCTCGTTGCGGCACTGCGGCACGAAAAGAACCACTCGATGCTCGTCAAAGCCGCGGCAAAACTTCGAGAGCAACATCCCGAGCTTCATACACTGATCGTTGGCGAAGGTCCCGAACGGGAAACGATTGAACCGCTCCGCAGGGAACTCGACTTGATCGACCGCGTGCACTTGCTCGGCAACCGGTCCGACACGCCCCGTTTACTCGCGGCGATGGATGTGTTCACGCTGTGCTCGCTCAACGAAGCCTCGCCGGTATCGATCCTCGAGGCGCTCGCGTGTGGCACGCCGGTGGTCGCGACCGACGTCGGATCGATCAAGGAAACAGTGCTGCCCGAACGCACCGGACTGTTGGTCGACAGTGAAGACGTGGACGGATTCGCGAACGCCATCTCGCGTCTGTTGAGCGAACCGGAAACTCGACAAACGATGGGACAAACAGGACGCCAACTCGTGACGGAAACCGGATCGTTAACCTCCATGGTCGACGGCTACGAGAACTTGATGCACCGCATCTATAATCGCAAACGTCACCCACAAAAGAACGTTGGCCTTTCGAAGCAACAATCTCGTATGCCGATGGCAACCGTCGCCGGCAAGCGATCCGCAGTCTGATCCGGTTCTGTAGCGGGCAACAAAGTGTTCTGAACTTTCGGCGCCACGCGAGTGAGAACCGTTCTGGTTACACATCTGCCGCTCGGCGCTGGCCGAGGTTGGAATAACACAACGCTGTCGCCTGCGGAAAACGCGTCGAAAGGTCAGTTAAAACGAAAAAACCGCCCGCTCATTTTACACGTGACTTTTTGTATCTGCGTCATCCATTTCGCGTGTTGAGTAGTCCGTCTCGCGTGCACCGATGTGCCGCGTTGGCACAGAACGAGCAACCTTCCGGACGCCCGGCACCTTCGCCCGAAACACGACAACCGCTTCGTTTTTGTCGTTTCTGACACGCGTTCTCGACGTCTGATGATTCGCTCTGTTTGACACCCGTTGGCGGGTTGAGGAGAATTATCGGGCAGACTTCACGACAAATTCTCAGTCGTTTCTCACCTGCTCCGCAGCAACTGATCACGCCTGTTTTGCACTCATTGCAAACTCGGCGTAGCGATTGGTAATCGAGTTCTTATATATTTTTACTTGTCGTTGCTGCCGGGTTCCTTGGGAGACCACGAATGAGTTGGCGGAGTGCAGAAGACTACAAACTGATCGAAGAACTCGAGTGGCCCGATTTGTGGGACGACTACGAGCGAGCGGTGAGTGTCTGTATAAGCGCACACGAAGAGCCCATGCAGCGATTCGGGATCAAGGACAGCGACGGCGGTCGTTTGTTTCAGCAATTGCGTTTGCTCGACCCGAGCGGCGATTGCTTGAAGAAGATCAAACGTTCGCAGGAAGCGTTGCACCGGGCCGAGGGAGCACTGCGCAGCAAGCTGTCGTTGTTGCCCGACGATTGGCGTTCGGACAAGACGTTTCACCGCATGCTCTGCGTGTTGAACATCCGCGATTGCTCGATCTACAAGGACATTTGCAAAGCGTTCGACAAGATGCATGTCGACAACCGATCGCTCGTCGACTTGATCGCACTTTCGAGAACCCGCATGGGTTTCCCGGTCGCGTTGAAACTGGTCGTCCGCGTCGGCACGAAGGAGGCTCGCGGGACGCTGCTGAAGATCTCGCGAAACGTTCACGACAACGAAGCCAAGATGGCGTTGCTCAACGACGCGGCCGTTGCGGTCTCGGTCAAGATCCACGACCGACACGTCATTCCGTTGTTGGTCAACCGTTTGATCACCGTCTACTCAAAAGCATGCGAAGATCGAGATGAGCAGGCCGGTTCGATCATTGCCGATCTGCTCGAGGTGATGGAGCACACTCGCGATGAACTCGCCCCCAAACTGCTGCAGCAACTCGCCGCGCTCGGCGGTGATACCGGAGCGGCAACGGGCGAAGATGGCAAAGAGAACTCGCAACTCGGCATCAAACAGTCGATCATCAACCGGGACCTCGGCCCGATCCGCGAAGCCGCTCGACAAGAACTGCAACGTCGCCGCGTCGCGTCGTAGCCGCCCCGGCGAGTTTCTCTCCTGGCAGACTCCGCCGAACAATCCTTCTTGGGTACCGCCGGTC
>JBICHZ010000396.1:0-49172 GCA_043101355.1 Rhodopirellula sp. JB044 | reverse complement strand
TTCGCAATCAGAGCCCGACGGACGTAACAGTCGCTTGTCGTTAGTGGCCGCGCACGCGTCCACGCTCGCACAACATCGACTCTCCCGCCTACGCATCGGCCTGCCCACAATCCTGATCGCGATACTCGGGGGCGGCGGTGTTCTTATCTACTGCCTGATCCTTTTTGGTCCACTCATCTGGCTCATCCACGACATGGCAACCATTCCAATCGAGCAAGGGATGTTACCTTGACCGATATTGCTCGAACCGATGTGCAGCCACCTCAATGGATCAGCGCGTGGCTACCTCACCGCGACAAAATCGTTTCGGCATTAACGCTTTCCGCCGATGCTGTTTCCGGGTCATCTCAACGAAAAATTCACCATCTCGCCGACGAAGTAGCCTTCCTGAACGAAGATGCCGACGTCCTTCTCAATCCGTTCGCGTTGGAAATCTTCCTCAACCTGGAAGCCGTCCCCGTCCTCGACGGGCCTTTCACACCCTCGGTGCCAAAAGAATCTTCGCCAACCCCCGCGGAAACTGACCCTGCGCAAACTGGCACGGTCGAACCGCCGCTGGATCTCGAATCCCGGATTCAATCGGCGGTCAACTCCACGCTTCTGACTCATATTCGAATCCAATCACGTGGCCAACGAATCCTCGCCGTAATCGCGTATCCGCTCGTCGTGATGTCGGTTTGCACGGGCATCCTTATCTTTGCGGGGCTTTTGATCGTCCCAACGTTCGAACAAATGTTCGACGAGTTCGGTTTGAAACTCCCGTTCTTTACCGAGTTATTGTTCCGATTCGCTAACGTGATTCAGTCGCCATTCACTTACGTTGTACTGATTGCGCTCGCAGCGTTCGTTGCGTTAGCAGCCTGGCTGCGTTGGGGAACCAACTCGCCGTTGTACGCCCGGTCCTCTCGACGAGGAACCAGCGTGCAATTCCGACCCACCGCACCTCGCTCAGCACGAGGCACGTGCGCCGATTGGGCGTGGCACCTGTCGCTGTTGATGCGTTCCGGGCTTTCAAAGGCGGATGCCATCGAAATTGCTGGCGTCGCGTCCGCACAAAAGTGGTTATGTCGAGGGAGTCGGTATTGGGCCGATGCGATTCGCATGGGAGACAATCCTTTTCACGGTGTCACTCATTTCCACCGGGTGCCGTGCCACATGCTCGCGGATGCTCTCTCGATCGACATCGTTCTTGCCCCACAACTGCAATCGGAACCCAGCAAACCCTCTGCAACTTTGGATTCTCCCGAGACGCTGAATCAATACCAGGCGAACATCCTTCGTGAAATCGCGGAACTGTATTGGGATCGGGACCGACACGTCACCATCTGGCGTTTAGGTTGGGTATCGCCACTGATCGTTTTCGGTGTCGGTTTTATCATTTGGTTCGTGGTGATCGCCTTGTTCGCTCCGCTGGTGAGTCTCATTACGGGGTTAACATGAGCAACAGCGAACCCTCTTTTCTTCAAGTCACTCTTCCCCACGAACGCGCGCTGATTCGTGTTCTGTCGATGGCAACGCGTCGACGTCTCCCTGCCGCGAGGATGGTGGAACGGTTGGCGTGCGAGTTCAAACGACGCCCCGCACGGACGCTAAATCAAGTCGCGAGATTGCTCGCTGAAGGCACACCGATTGTTGACGCACTCGAACAAACCCCGCGAGCGCTCGATCCGACTGCGGTGTTGCTACTGCGGCTAGCCTCCCAAACCGGGACGTTCTCCGAAACACTGGATTCATTGATCGCCGAAGACGAACAAACCGACGCCGCGAAAGAAGTTCGCACAGCCTCGATCGAGAACCAACTCTATCAAGTTGCAGTTGGGTTCTTAATGGCGTGGCTGCTAATCACGTTTTTGCTGACGTTCATCACCCCAACGTTCCAAAAGATGTTCGAGGAGTTCGGAATTGACCTACCTGGTTCGATGTTGCTGTTGATCGCGATCGGTGATTATTGGCCGGTCTTCATGCTGCTCTCCCTTGTGTTGCTATTCACCATATTGATCTTCGGTCCGCTGGCTATCGGACGACCGCGATGGGCAATGGAATTTCGGCGCAGACGTTTGCACGCCCGTGCCGACCTGCTATCGCTACTGGCAACAATTATGCAGTCGGGCCGCCCGCTGGCATCCGGGATCGACACGTTGTCTCGCATTCATCCGGTCCGTCCGATACGCACGCGCCTGGTCAAAGTATCCAAATCGATCGACCAAGGTGAAGACACTTGGCGAGCCCTCTCGGCACAGAAATTCATTGGTAACGCCCAAATGAACGCGTTCCAAACGACGCAGGACCCAACCGCACAGGCATGGCTGCTACGACGTGAGGCCCGCCGCACCAACACCTGGATCGACCTCCGCAGCAACTTCCTCGCTAGATGCATTTCGCTATCGACGCTGCTGTTGCTCGCCGCGGTTGTCCTGCTGGCGTCCGTCGCAGTTTTCACGTCGGTATACGGTTTGGTGAGTGGACTCGCTTGCGTGGGCTTTATCGGATGAAACACACCCAACCCCGAATCAACCGTGGACGCTGGAACAGGCCCCGCAAGGGGTTCACGATGCTGGAATGCGTCGTTGCGGCATCGATCCTAATGGTAGCGATGAGCACCGTCGCTACCATCGCGTATCGCGTTCATCGCCTATGGATGGATGTCGCCGATCAACGCATCGCGATGAACGAACTGACCAACCAAATCGAATTCATCACGCAATTGCCGGTCAATGAAGTCGATGACGCGATCGCCGGCATCGCTCCTTCCGCGATCGCCGCGATCAACCTGGACCATCCGGAGCTTTCCGCCACACGCACTCAAGATGAACTAGGCGACCGGATTACGGTTACCTTGCGATGGCAGTCACCTCACCCGATTCCTCCGGTTCGATTGGTAGGCTGGATCAACTCGAAGGAGTCGACACCATGACATCGCGTTCCACAGCACGGCGCGGCTCTTCGCTGATCGAAATTATGGTGGTGCTATCGGTCTCATCCACACTTCTGGTCCTCGCGGTCGGATGGATCCATCAGTCAATCCGGCTCGCCTCAATCCTGCGAAGCCACGAACGCCACCACCAAAGCGTGCTGCGGCTGGCGAGACAATTCCGTGACGACGCACACTTGGCCGCTCAGGTGTTTCAGAATCAGAACGAGATTCGGTTTTGGGCAGAAGACTCAGAGATCCGATATCAGATCGACGATTCGACGGTCACTCGGATTTATCAGACGCCATCCGACGATGAACCACGCCATCGCGAAAGCTATCAACTCGCCGTTCGCTGCCAAGCTTCGTTCGATCTGCCTCCCGATTCAGATTGGGTCACCCTCACCGTACGTCGCCGCCCACCATCCTCCGCAGCAGAACCACGCACAAGCAATCCCGACGCGTCTGCCGATTCAACACCACGTGAATCGGAAAAAGTTGGCCTAGCGACCGACCTCGTCGTTCGGGCAGCGATAGGGCGTTGGTCCGATGAGCGATCTGACAACAAAGCCCCACCGCGTGAGGAGACTCTGCCGTGACAAATCGACATCGCACGCATTCGCGAAGCGATCGCGGGACGGTCCTGATTGCCGTGTTGGTCTGCTTGACCGTTGCATCAGCCATCACGGGTGTCGCGTTGCAGTCGAGCCTACGTTCGCGGCGTCACATGAACGTCCAATGGCAACTCGAACAAACTCGTTTGCTTCTGGATGCCGGGATTCGACGTGCCTTGGCCCGCAGTGCAGACAACCCTGACTACGCAGGTGAATCATGGAGTGTTGATGACGCACTGGAGGCATTTCCGGTAGCGAACGTTGAGATTCGCCCGACCCAAGACGACGCCTCCGATGACGGCAACTCGCAACTTTATCGCGTCACGGCTTTGATCCAAAACCGCGACCGCATCCCGGTGCAAACGAAACGTTCTCAAATCATTCGAGTCCATCGCAAACCAACCGCCACCCCGCTCATCAATCCCTAGGAGTTCATCATGACACGTCTTTCTTATCGCAAACCAAACGGCTTCACCTTGGTGGAACTGCTAGTGGTGATCGCGATCATCGGTGTTCTCGTCGGATTGTTGCTGCCGGCAGTGCAGGCCGCACGGGAAGCAGCCCGTCGCTGTTCCTGCGCCAATAATCTCGCTCAGCTCGGGCTGGCAGCACACAACTACGAATTTTCGATGGAGCACCTGCCTTCCGGCTGCATCAACCCGGACGGCCCCATTTTGAACGAACCCATCGGTCAGCACGTCGGCTATCTCGTCCAATTGTGTCCTTATGTTGAACAACAGGGAATCGCCAACCAGTTTGACATTTCTTTGGGCACGTACGCTCCCGAAAACGCGCCCGCACGAAAACAATCGATCTCGACTTTCCTGTGTCCGTCATTTCCCTTCGACCAAAATGAGGACGACTCTTCAGGCCTGACCAACTACGCGGGATGCCAACACGACACGGAAGCCCCCATTGATGCGGACAATCAAGGACTCTTGTTTCTCAACAGCAAGGTACGCTACGGCGACATCACCGACGGCAGTTCGCACACGATCCTGATCGGCGAAATGCTCCCTGAACGATCGAGCCTCGGCTGGGCATCGGGCACCCGAGCGTCGCTGCGCAACACGGGCACCTTCGGCGGATCCATCATGTCAGCGGAAGGGAGAACAACGAGCAACAATGCAGTAAACATGAACGACGCCACCGAAACAAACGCCACCAAAGAGGAAGAAAACAAGGAATACGTCGGCGGCTTCGCAAGCAAGCACCAAGGGGGCGCGCAGTTTTGTTTTGCTGACGGGTCCATCCGATTCCTGACTCACTCGATTGCCCCTGTTCTGTTTCACAATCTCGGCAACCGCGAAGACGGCGCGATGATGGGAACCGAATACTAAGCGCCCGCCCGAAACGCTCGGCAAGTTGCTTAGCCAGCGGGCATCTGGCATCTGGCATCACCAGTACTTCACGGCGACGTTTCGCATCGCGCCGATCTGATTCATCCATTCTTCCTCACGGGTCCCGTCCCAGCGATCCGACGATGAACGCTGCACACCACGGATCTCATGGGTCCAGCCTTGCTGTTCCGCGATCGCAATCGCGAGTTTCAACTGATAACGTGCTTGAGGCAGCACCGGCACACCCCGAGAACGCAACGACAACGCGCCGAGATCGAACTCGCGCCACGCTTCCTGATCGTCGTCCTCTCCAAACGCGTCGCGAAGCCCGGGCGGCAAATCCGCGATGACGCTGCGGTGGACCTGCACCGAAACACGGCTGTTGTGCGGCGAGTACAACGCCCACGACAACCAGTGATCCCAGTGCCAATTTGCTTGATCGTATCGACCACGACGCTCGGTCAGAGGCAACACAACGGCTGCCAGCACAATCACCGAGGCGAGCAGGACGCGAATGGAACGACCTGCCATCAATTCGTCCCCTCGTGGCGTCCCGTGCACTTCGTCCGGTTTGCCGTCCTCTGGCATGATGAACAACAGATACGCTTGCCCGGCGAGGATCGCGTTCCAACAGAGCACACCGAGACTGTGATGCATTCCCCACGGTGACAGAATCACAATCAACCCAAAGTGCATCATGATCGCGAGCATACCGCCTCCTCGACGCGTACGTGGGAAAACCAGCAGGATCGCTAGCAACAATTCCACCGCCGGAAAGCCTCCTGCGGCAATCAAACGCGTGCGATGATCCCACAGGCTAATATCAACCGGCGCGCACCGAGTCACCGCACCGAGAAAATCCTGCCCGACGGTGTGCAAGAACTGAAAGTCGAACTTCCCGATCGAACTGTAAAGGTAAACACTGATCGTCAACACACGAAGTGCGCCCACCCAAAGACTCGGCGGCAACAAAACAAACAAACACGCGTAAAGGAACGACTGATATGCCCATGGTTGCAGTCGATGCTGGTCGGTAGCAAAACCGAGCAACAACATCACCGCGATCGTAAACCATCCTGTGCGCCGGAGCGTCCCATTCCGGCCGCTGAAGTAAACAACACCACAACCAACCACCAGCAACGGCATCAACGAGACCGTGACGAACGTTCCTAGCCAACTCGAAACGCCCAAGAGCGGAACGGCGGGATAGTATTCGCTCTGCGTCCAAGTCCCGGGCAGCCAAAGTCGGTACGACACGCCGAGCAGCAGTGCCAACGCAACGCTCCAATAGCGAGATACCAACTCGGCACGATCGGGTTGCTTATTTGGGGAATTCATTGACCAGCCATCGAGGGTCATCTTTTTCGGTTAAAAAGATACAACGTCCAAATCATCTTCGTCGCCGCGGACCGATACGGCCGCCATATCTCCGCCCGCTCCACGATCTCTTCGACCGACGAACCTACTGCTGGATCGAGTTCTTGGATCCCTTTGACGAGCGCAAGATCGCCGATCGGCAAAATATCCTCACGCCGCAGCGCCATCAACAAAAAGATGTCGGCAGTCCAATCCCCGAGCCCGATCCTCGCGGTAATCGATTCCCGAACCGCTTCGTCGTCCATCTCGGCCAGCGTAGAGATCGAGAACCTTCGTTGGCGAACATCCTCCGCCAACAGATTCACATACCGGGCCTTCTGCCGACTCAACCCGCAGCCGCGTAGATCCTCATCAGTGAGCCTGAGAATGCGTTTCGCGTTGATCACGCCGCCGCACTGTTTTTTCAAACGATCAAACGTTGATTTGGCCGATGCGAGAGAAACTTGCTGCTCGAGGATGATCCGGGTAAGGGTGGCAAACGTGGGCGGACGCGTCCACGGGAGAGGTTCGCCGACCTTCTTGCGAACGGCGTCAAGTTGCCGGTCGCGACGACACACAATGTCCAACGGGTTCTCGGAGGGATGCTGGCTAGACAACGTGTCTCGATCGCAAGAGCGGGGTCTCAACGCAAACGCGGCGAGACAACAAATGCCTCGCCGCGTGCGATGGATTCAATAAAAGGAGCGCTGATAATTAAACAGCAGCGCCGAGCGAAGCACGAAGCTTCGCAGCGTTTCCGGCTTGTCCGAACGCGGTCATACGAGCGACACAAACGTCTTTCATTGCCGCACGTGCTGGTTTCAGGTAGGCACGTGGGTCGAACGCCGATGGGTCTTCCGAGAAGACCTTGCGGATCGCACCGGTGATGGCCATCCGGCAATCGGTGTCGACGTTGATCTTGCGAACGCCGCTCTTGATACCACGTTGAATTTCTTCGACAGGCACGCCGTAGGTTTGCTTCATCTCACCACCATACTTGTTGATGATGTCTTGCAATTCCTGTGGCACGCTGCTGCTGCCGTGCATGACCAAGTGAGTGTTTGGCAACTTCGCGTGGATCTCTTCGATACGATCCATCGCGAGCACTTCACCGGTCGGCTTCGAGGTGAACTTGTACGCGCCGTGGCTGGTTCCGATCGCGACTGCGAGTGCGTCAACGCCGGTTTCTTCCACGAAGCGTTTGGCTTCGTCGGGGTCGGTCAAGAGTTGATCATGGGTCAACTCGCCGACTGCACCGTGGCCGTCTTCTTGTTCGCCTTCACCGCTTTCGAGCGATCCGAGGCAACCGAGTTCGCCTTCGACACTGACGCCACGAGCGTGAGCGGCTTTGACGACTTCGGCGGTAACGCGAACGTTGTAATCGTAGTCGGCGGGGGTCTTGCCGTCGGCTTCGAGCGAACCGTCCATCATGACGCTGGTGAAGCCGTTTTCGATCGCCGACAGGCAGGTCTCAGGGCTGTTGCCATGGTCTTGGTGCATCACGATCGGAATGTGTGGGTACAGTTCCGTTGCCGCGACCATCAGGTGACGGAGGTAGTTGTCTTGCGTATACGAGCGGGCACCGCGAGACGCTTGGATGATGACCGGAGAATCGGTTTCTTCGGCGGCTTCCATGATCGCCTGAATCTGTTCCATGTTGTTGACGTTGAAAGCAGCAACGCCGTAGTTGTTTTCGGCTGCGTGATCGAGAACAACACGAAGGGGTACGAGTGCCATGGTGGATAGTTCCTCTGAAAAAAACTGGGGAAACGTTAAGTTGAAACGATCCGCCGCGCGAGTGCCCCACAGGAACAATTAGCCGCGAATTCAGGGGCAATTATCGCCCCCATGGCTGGTTTCGCAAGGGGCGCACACTTTCACGCCATTGCTGCCGCAATCCCCGCCCACGCAGGCGTTTTCGGGGGATTGAGCCCCCGTGACGCGTCAACGTGTCACAGACCCCGCACAGTCCCACCTTTCGCGCAGAGATTTCACAATCCCACGCGACCTCGCATTCGCATTCCGCCCCGGCTGCGACCGAGCAGCCCAGTCAATGGGAACGATTTCGTATGCCAGCGAGTCTATGCCAGCGATTCGACAATCTGGTTCAACGTCGGGCTCGGACGCATCGCCTTGGACGCCGCCGCAGGATCAGGGAAGTAGTAACCACCGATGTCCATCGCGACGCCTTGTGCCCCGTTGAGTTCCTCGACGATCTTCGCTTCGCTCTCCGCCATGGCTTTTGCGACTGGAGCAAAACGCTCTTTCAAGGATGCGTTCTTGTCCTGCGATGCGAGTGCCTCGGCCCAGTACATCGCCAGATAGAAATGGCTGCCGCGGTTGTCGAGCTCATTCACCTTTCGCGACGGCGATTTGTCTTCATCGAGGAAACGACCGGTCGCTTCGTCGAGCGTGGAGGCCAACACGGCCAGCGACTCATCACCTGATTTCTCGGCCAGGTCCTCGAGCGAAACGGCGATCGCGAGAAACTCGCCAAGCGAATCCCAACGCAGATGATTCTCCGCCTCAAACTGCTGCACGTGCTTCGGCGCCGAACCACCCGCACCGGTTTCGAACATCCCACCGCCAGCGAGAAGCGGGACAATCGAGAGCATCTTCGCACTCGTGCCGAGTTCCAAGATCGGGAACAAATCAGTAAGGTAGTCTCGCAGCACGTTCCCCGTAACGGAAATCGAATCGAGCCCTTTTCGGCACCGACCGCAGGCGTGAAGCGTCGCTTCGACAGGAGACAGGATCTGGATGTCGAGTCCCTCGGTGTCGTGATCCTTGAGGTACTTCTCGACCTTGGCGATCAAATTGCGGTCGTGAGCGCGAGCCGAATCGAGCCAGAACACGGCTGCCGCACCGGTCGCCCGAGCCCGCGCCACGGCCAAACGGACCCAATCCACAATCGCAACATCCTTGGTTTGGCACGCCCGCCAGATGTCTCCGGCATCCACCGAATGCTTCAGCAGGACCTCACCGGCAGCGTTGACGACACGGACTTCGCCCGCCGCGGCGATTTCGAAAGTCTTGTCGTGCGAACCGTATTCTTCCGCTTTCTTGGCCATCAATCCGACATTCGAGACGCTTCCCATCGTGGAAACGTCGAACTTTCCGTTGGCTTTGCAGTCTTCGATCACCGCCTGATAGACGCCCGCGTAAGAACGATCGGGGATCATCGCGATCATGTCGTGGGTTTTCCCGTCTTTGCCCCACATTTTCCCACCAGCACGAATCGCGGCGGGCATGGATGCATCGATAATCACGTCGCTGGGGACGTGCAGGTTGGTGATCCCACGGTCCGAATCCACCATCGCGAGCGGCGGCAGTTCCTGTTCGATTTTAGCCATGGTCGACTCCACCAAGGCACGCTCATCCGGTTCGAGCGATTCGATTTTGCTGAAGACCTGACCGAGGCCTTGGTTCGGATCGACGCCGACTCGCGCCAGCACGCCGGCGTACTTTTCAAACACCTCGGAGTACAAAACGCTGACCGCGTGCCCGAACAGAATCGGGTCGGACACCTTCATCATCGTCGCCTTCAGGTGCAGCGACAGAAGAACATTGTCTTCCTTCGCAACCGCCGCGGTCTCGGCGTAGAACTTCCGCAGTTGCTGGCAGCTCATGACGGCCGCGTCGAAGACTTCGCCTTCCTCAACCGGGATCGATTCACGCAGAACCGTGACATTGCCGGACTCGTCGACGTGCTCCACCTTGAGCGTATCGGCGGCGGGCATCACGACCGATTGTTCGCTGCCATAGAAATCCCCGTCGCTCATGTGAGCCACGCGGGTCTTCGAATCGGCGGTCCACTCGCCCATCGAGTGCGGGTTTTTCTGAGCGTATTTCTTCACTGGGGCGGCAACCCGGCGGTCCGAATTGCCTTCACGCAGAACCGGATTGACGGCACTTCCGAGCACTTTGGCGTAAGCCGCACGGACTTCCTTTTCCTCGTCCGTTTGCGGATCGGCCGGGAAATCCGGGACGTCGTACCCCTTCGCCTGCAGTTCTTTGATCGCGGCGGTGAGCTGCGGCACCGAGGCACTGATGTTGGGCAGTTTGATGATGTTGGCGCCGGGCTCCTTGACCAGACGGCCCAATTCCGCGAGCGCATCGGGCACTCGCTGGTCGTCTTTGAGTCGCTCAGGGAAACTCGCCAAAACGCGGGCTGCGAGTGAGATGTCCTTCGCCTCGATCTCGAGCCCTGAGGCGGCGGTGAACGCTCGCAGAATCGGCAACAACGAGTGAGTCGCCAGTGCGGGTGCTTCGTCGGTAATCGTGTAAACAATCGTTGCCATGGGAAATCCCGACATTAATGTGTGGAAGGCTACTGAAATGGTCGAACTGGATCTGGATGCGGCCTATTTTGCCGGCCGGACGCCTAGTTTGCCGCCCGAACGGTTGCCCACATTCGAGAGACACACCCGCGGAACGTACACCGACGCGGACGTGAGCCCCAACGCGGTGCTGAACGCGAGCGGGGGCGGCGGCGTGGGGAGCCGGTCGGCTGAAGTCACCGCACCGCCCTCGGAGGCGACAGGTGGTTGCGCTGCCAAATGCTCCAAAAGCCTGTAGAGGCGGACTTCATCTGTCAATGCCGAGTCACCCCAGTTTGGGCTTGCAGCAAAGAGCAAAATCGCCATACTGCCGTGCTTCAAAAAAATTCCACCAATCCACCCTCTACTTTTGTCGGACCGGTTCCCGCCATGACGGATGTCATCCAAGCTACCAAACGAGACTCCACCGGAACCGCAGCGACCAACCGCCTGCGTCGAAATGGACTAGTTCCCGCCGTTCTCTACGGCCACGGCGAATCCAACGAACACTTGGCGATCCCTGCCGTTCAGGTCAAGGGTTTGCTGCGTCACCACTCCAAAATGATCAAACTGACGGGCGACGTGAACGAAAACGCCTTGGTCAGCGAAATGCAGTGGGACGCACTCGGTATCGAAGTCCTGCACCTCGACCTGATCCGCGTGAACCTGAAAGAAAAAGTCGAAGTGACCGTCTCGATCGAAACTCACGGCGAAGCCGCGGGTACCCGCGAAGGCGGAATCTTGCTTGAAAACCTTCACGAAGTGGACGTGCGATGCTCCGCCGGAGCGATCCCCGAGAGCCTCGTTCTGGATGTCAACGACCTGCACGTCGGCCAGCACGCGACCGCCAACGACCTGCAACTGCCCGAAGGCGTTGAACTGGTCACCGATGGCGAAACCGTCATCGTGCACGTCGAAGCCGCCCGCACCGAAGAACCCACCGAAGATGCCGGTGACAGCATCGGTGCCGAACCGGAAGTCATCAGCAAAGGCGGTGGCGGAGACGACGAAGAGGCGTGAAGCTGATCGTCGGGCTGGGGAATCCCGGCCGGAAGTACGAACAAACACGCCATAACATCGGATTTATGGTCGCGGAACAACTGTGCCGCGAATTCTCGGGCTCGTCTCCGAGCAAAAAATTTGATGGCGAAATGAGTGAAATTCGTATCGGCTCGGAAAAAGGGCTGGTACTTTGTCCCCACACTTTTATGAACAGCAGCGGAAAATGCATCCGCAAAGCGTTCGACTTTTACAAACTTAACCTCGAGGATCTGATCGTAATTTGCGACGATTTGAATTTGGCGACCGGCCGAATCCGAATCCGCCGCGGCGGCTCAGCCGGTGGCCAAAAAGGCCTCGCCGATACCATCGCTCATCTCGGTACCGACCAGTACCCGAGACTGCGAATCGGGATCGATCGCCCGCCCGCGAAATGGCAAGTTGTCGATTATGTCCTCGGAAACTTTAACGAAGAGGAACGGCCAGAAATCGAATTGGCCATCATGCGATCCTGCGACGCAATCCGTTGCTGGGCGACCGAAGGAATCACCGAAGCCATGAGCCGCTTCAACTCCAACGCCGCCTAAAGCATTCCTCACCGAAATTCAAATTTCCGTCTTTTCCATTCCAACCATCTTCCGATTTCCCCGCGATCTGTCCCGTGGCTAACGTCAAAACCTACGAAACACTGTTCATCCTCGACAGCAATCACTATGCCCGCGATCCCGGTGGCGTGAGCAAACAACTCGAGGAACTCATCGCTGAAGCCGGCGGCGAAGTCCTCGTCAGCCGGATGTGGATGGAGCAAAAGCTTGCCTATCCAATCGACAAGCACCAAAAAGGTACGTACTACCTCATCTACTTCAGCATGGATGGACCGAACCTGCCGAAACTCGCACGCTCCTTCCAGTTGTGCGAACCGGTCATCCGCGAACTGACCATCCGCCTCGACCCTCGCTTGGTCGAACCAATCCTGGCAAACGCCCGCGGCGAACACTTCAACGGCCCCGCCGGCGGTGAAGCAGAAGACGGTGCCGAGGAAGCATCCGACGAACCAGCGGTTGCCGACGCCTAAACGCGACGTCGCGTCACCCCAAACGACGACGTACCGATAGCCGACGCCCGACAGCCGACGACAAGAGGAATCACGAAACCATGGCAAGCTTTAACCGCGTAATGTTGATGGGTATCCTATCCCGCGACATCGAACTGAGCTTCTTGCCTAGCGGCATGGCGGTTTCCGAATTCGGATTGGCCGTTAACGACAAACGCAAGAACAGCGAAGGCCAATGGGTCGACGATGTCAACTTCTTCGACATCACCCTGTTCGGACGGACCGCGGAAGTCGCCAGCGAGTACCTCTCCAAAGGTTCCCCGATCTTCATCGAAGGACGCCTGAAATACGATTCCTGGGAAAAAGACGGCCAAAAACGCTCCAAGGTCAAGGTGATCGGCGAGCGTATGCAAATGATCGGCGGACGAAGTGACGGTGGCGGGAACCCCGGAGGCGGCTCGGTCCGCGAATCGGCTCCCCCACCGCAACGCTATGTCAACACAAACGACAACGCACCACCGCCCGCCCGCGACGCACAACCGACCGGAGGCGGACCGGGATACGACGAACCGGAAATTCCGTTTTAACCTACAGGCGTCCGCCTAACACCGAAACGCCGAGAACGGATCCGACGATCATCCACCCGCTCCGCAAACTCCGAAACATCCTTTCTTACAACCCATTCGCAGTCACCCCCGTTTTATAGTTAATCCGCTATGTCCAAAGCTGCCACTCGTCGAGCCAACAGCCATTTCAAACGACTCCCCAAAGGAAATAACGGCGGGATTCAGTTGCTGCTGATTCACAACGTCGAACACCTCGGAAAACAAGGCGACTTGGTGGAAGTGAAGCCCGGCTTCGCACTGAACTACCTGTTGCCGCAAGGCCTCGCTACCATCGCGACCGACCACCACAAACGAATGGTCGAGAAGCACCGCGAGAAACTTCGCGAAATCGAAATCCAAAAGCTCAAAAGCTACCAGGACCAAGCCGACGAACTCGCCAAGCAATCGATCCCGATCGAAGCCAACGCGAACGACGAAGGTCACCTCTACGGCAGTGTCGGACCTCACGAAATCGTCGACTCGCTCAAGAGCGTCGGAATCCACTTGGCCCAAGACCAAATCCGCCTCGACGGCCCCCTCAAAGAACTCGGCCTCTACACCGTCAAAGTGCACCTGCACAGCGAAGTGGAAGCGAGCCTCAAGGTTTGGGTCGTGCCAACCGTCGCGTCGGAAACCGGCGAACCCGGAGCCTAGGCTCCAACCTTCATTCGGTCACCGGGTGCCCCAAAGTGGATCTTTCTAAAGATCCCTCAAACCACCTCACAAACCGAAAACAAGTCCATTCAAAAACACAGGCCTGCTTTCGAGCAGCCTGCCACGGGGCCGTGGCGGAACTGGCAGACGCGCTGGATTTAGGATCCAGTTCCTTTACTGGAGTGCAGGTTCGATTCCTGTCGGCCCTACTTGTTGACGATCAAGCACCCGAGTCACACGGCCCGGGTGCTTTTTTCGTGCGCGGAGGCAATCGCCGATGCCCATCAGACCATTCCGACCTTCTTGCGGTTGGACATATCACTCCCCGCAGTAAAATTCGCCGGAATCCAGATCAACGCAGCATGGCGACATCGGCTACGTCGCTGGAAAGATGCGATGCATGCATTCGCGAGTCGAGCCACCGACCGTCGGCCTCCCGTCGTGGCATCTGAAAACTCACGCCGACTCACCGACAAACACTGCGGCAATTCCTTATGGATCGTCTCGGTAGCCGGCATCGAAATAAATCTTCGCAGCCTCTCGATAAGGTGGCTCCCACCCGAGTTCCTGCAGCAGATCGCGACGTTTCTTGAGATACCACTTCACATCGATCGAACCTTGATGCTTCTCGAGCAACTCAAGCGCGAGGCCCTTTTGTCCCGAACGTCGCAGCATCCGGTCTTCCAACAAAATAAACTCCGCTCTCGGGCCCCCGGTTTGTTCATTGAGTTGGCGATAGACTTCATAGAGCCTGCGTTGATAGGCGTCAGGATCTTCGATCGGCCATCGCTCTCGCACGACAGGAATCTCTCGATAGGCCAACGCCCGACCGAGCCGATAGCGAGCGTATGCGAGCACCCAATCCGTGTCCGTATTCAATTGCTTGACTGGTGTTGCATGAGGTCGTGTTGAACTCGCTAACGCCTCGGACAAAGCATCCACGAAACGCTGTGAAGCAGGAATGATCTCTCTCAAGCTCTCCTTGCGGTTTTCATTCGTATCGATCTGACGCAAGACCGCTTGAAGAGCGATCAAACGTTGCCACTCCTGTTTGGCAACTCCCTCCGGTCGCGTCAAATCAAGTAGCAACGGTTCCTGGACGAGTTTGCTCTCACCCTGCTCATCGTCGTCCCAGCGAACTGAAGAAGTCGTCGGCATCTGAGACATCTCTCCGGGTTCCCACCGGCGAAGCCAAGCTTGCTGTGCGAGCAACTCCAACCGCGTCTGCTCGGAATCGACGCTTTGAAGCCTTTCGTTGATCCCATCCAACTGGCTGCTGCGCCATTTTGATGCCGACGGTTCATCGGCCACTGTGGTCGTGTTCACAGACACGAACAACGCAAGCGTCGAGACCATGTTGAATAGGCATCGACTCATTCCGATCGCTATGGAATCCGGTTTGTCATACATCGGCAGAGGTCATTCCTGCGGGATCAAAGGCCTACCCAGGTTCTAAGCGATCACATCCGCCAACGTTTGCTCACCGGCCGCGTTTCGCTCGGCGAGTTTTAGGTTCGCGAGTGTTTTCCACGCCCGATGGCTGTTGGTCGGGCGTGCTTGATGAGCCAACTTCAACACGTCGGAGATCAGGATCCGCTCCGCCGGCCGGGCCAATGTTAGCCGGTCCTCCTCGCCAGCGCTACCAGGAACTCGCCATAGGCACCCACCACTGATCAAGTGATTTTCCATTTCGTGAATAACCCGGCTACTGAGCCCCAATTGCTCTGCTAACTCCTGTCGGCCGATCGCTTTGCCTTCGCTAAACGCGCTGGCAACCTCCGTCATGATCGGCAACATCCAATCGGGGTCCCCCGCCGGCAGCGACTCGCCTTCATCGAGTTTTCCGTTGAGCCGTCGGCCGCGCATCGTCTGCGTCGTGTAGGTCAGGATCAACCCGAACAACACAATTAACCATGTTACATAAATCCAAAATAGGAACAGAGGTATTAATCCCAAGGATCCATACAACGCCGAATACGGAACCGCCTTACTGACGTAGATCTGAAACCCGTATTTTGCAAATTCCCAGAGCACGGCTCCCACAGCCGCGCCAATCGCTGCCGCCCTCAGAGAAACGTGGGTATTGGGCATCAGAGCGTAAAGCAAAAACAACAGCACCCATCCGGCGAGCAGTGACAAGGCGTGCTGCAAAATCCACGTCGGGCGAGACCCCGCCCCGATCGTGTTGAACCAATCAACGACCTGGCCCGACATGTAGAGGCTCAGCGCGAGCAACCCGCTGCCGAGCGTGATGATCGACCAATGAATCGCGAGACGGATGTGAATCGGTCGCTGGCTCGGGGCGTCGTAGATGATGTTGAACAGGTTCTCAGTCGCATCGGCGAGCGCGACCGCGGCGTACAAAAACAACAGCAGTCCGAACACACCGATCGATGCGAAATCAAGTGACGCGATTTGCGACGTTACATCGTGCAGTGTCCTGCGAATGCTCGCCCGTGCCTCCATCGCCGTCGCGGCTTCTCCCGCTTTTTTCTCGACCGCATCGACCAACGCATCGTCAACCGCAGGATTTTCATTGGCGTCAGCGCTTCCACCGGCAACAGATTCATCAGCCGCAGCAGTACCTTCCCCCGCGAGTTGGCTTTGACCGACAATCGATGAATCGTCGCCGGACGGGTTAAGCTCCGGCCCCTCCAACCCGACACCGTCGGACTCTTGATCCTCGCCTCGCGATTCGTCAAACGGCTCGCCTTCGTTGACTGCCTGCTCACCTCGGGCGAGCGTCTCGGCGATTTGACGTTCGGTCTCCTCCTCCGCGAGCCTCTCTTCTCTTTCGATCTCAGTGGCTTCATCGGCGAGATACTCGATCGGAATTTCCGGGACGCCAAAGAACGAGTAGAGCTGGTTCTCGACTCGCGTTTGAACATCCTCGAGCCCGCCGACGACTCGAAACATCACCAACCCCAACACCACAACAGGAATCAACGAGAAGATTGTGCGATAGGTTAGTTCCGCTGCCATTCCCTCGGCACGATGCCGTTCGAGCTGCCTGCCACAGTAGACGACCAATTCCCATGTGTAGCGAAGCTGATGCTGGCGTTTGGAAAGTTCTTCCCGTGGCCTGCGGATCGCATCCCGCAAATACGTAATCCAGTTAGCCAAGGGGCACCTCGCATCGCAGCGGCCGACCTTCGATCCCAGCGAGAAGATTGTCCACCGCTATCTCAGCCATGCCACAACGACTCGTGTCGGTTGCACTGCCAATGTGAGGCAGGATGATCACGCCGGGCAAACCGACCAACGGATGCGAAGGCGGCAACGGTTCCGGCGTGGTAACGTCCAACCCGGCGGCAAAGATTTTCTTGTTCGAGATCGCCTCCACCAACGCATCTTGATCGATCACTTCGCCACGAGCCGTGTTCACCAAGACCGCGCCGGGTTTCATTTTTTCAAAAGCCGCCGCATCCAGAAGGTTTCGAGTATCGTCCGTGAGAGCAAGGTGAACCGAAATGAAATCACTCTCGGCCAACAATTGGTCAAGTTCGACGCGGCGACCGCCGAGCGATTCGTTGACGTCCTCCTGTTCGGAACGCGACGTATACAAGAGTTTCATGTTCCACCCTCGCACCATCCTTTCCGCGAACGCTTTCCCGATGCGTCCCATGCCGACCACGCCAACGGTTTTGCCTTCGGGTTCCACGCCGAGCAACGCCGCCGGCTTCCAGGCTCCCCAACGTCCTTCACGCACCTCCGCAGAACCTTCTTCAACACGCCGGGCCGCCGCGAGTAACAACGTCACGGCGAGATCAGCCGTCGATCCGGTCAACACATCGGGAGTGTTGCCGACACGCACACCGTGTGCTTTCGCGGCCGATAGATCAATGTTGTTGAATCCCACCGCGTAGTTACTGACCACCCGCAGTTGCTCGCCGGCGGCGTCCATCACCTTTGCGTCAATCCGGTCACTCAACATCGTCAGGAGCCCATCGCAACCGACGACGTTCTCGAGCAACAGTTCCGGCGTCGGAGGTAACTCCTCGGGCCAAATCGAAACGTCGTGTGATTCACAGAGCCGATCTAATGCCTGACCGGGGATCTGACGGGTGACAAAGATTCGGCTTCGGGATGTTTCGTTCATTTTTTCAGTTCCATTTTCTTTTTGACACCAAGCCGATTCGTTGACTCCGCGAATTTGCGTTTAGCTGAAACCGCGAAATTTAGGTAGGTTTGGCCTTCGCTACGGTTGCCGACACCGCCATAATTACACCGTGGAGTTCTCATCGGCGGTAAGATGATACGATGCGACACTGCGCCAGCCTTCTCAGTTGGATTGGCCTTCTCAAATGGGTCGGCCTTCTCAGACGGACACAACACGAACCACTATGCGAGAATACAGGATGAATCGAGAAAACATCATAACGGAGTCCTCCCTAAGTCACGACCGAATGGAGTCCTCGGATTCACGTCGATTCGCATTTATCCCGGTCGGTTCATCGCATTTTCATCGAATTTCTAGAATCATCACCATCGGTTGTGGAGTGGCATGTTGCGGGTTCATTGCCCTGTCGTCGTTGCAGGCTCAAGAGACCCCCGTTCCCTCACCACCGCCGATCAACGCCGAGATCGACCCTGGCCAAGCCGACCTCGATGAAGCCGTCCTCAAACGAATCGACGCGGAAACCAACCGCGATCTCGAAGCGGTAGCCGCCCTCATCGAATCCGCACTCGCAAAGGGACTCAGCGAAGAGAACGATGCGTTCGCCCGAAAGATGCTAGGCAGCGTCCAACTGCAACGTGGACAAGGTCTCGCCGCCGCCATCATCCGCCTGCGCGGCCGACAGCAACTCCAAGCCAAAACCGAAGCCGCCGAGGCACTCAGCGAAGCCGTCAAGCACGATCCGGAACTCGCCGAAGCCCACATGCTGATCGCGCAGCTCAACCTACTGCCCGATGGGGATACCGAACAAATCAAAAAATCGACCACTGCCGCAATCAAACTCTACGAAGACAACCCACAGGAACAAAGCAAAGCGTATCTGTTGCGGGCGGTGACTCACACCGATGTCGAAGAGAAACTCAAGGACCTCAAATCGGCGATCAAGGCCGACCCTAAAAACACCGGCGCACTACGCGAACGTGCCGGTGCCCTCCTGCAAAAAGGTGACGTCGATGGTGCAGTGAAAGACCTGCAAGCCGTCCTCGAACTCGACCCTACTAACCAACAGATCGCGCAGGCGACCGTGCAACAATTGGTCGATCTCGACCGAGCCGATGAAGCCGTTGAACTCCTCGGCAAAACGATCGCCGCCAGCCCGAGCGAAGGCCTCTACCGATTGCGTGCGATCCTGTACCGCATGCTCGGCAAAGAAGACGACGCGTTCGCGGATTTGAACAAGGCTCTCGCAATGCAGCCTCGCGATCCGATTTCACTACTGCAACGTGCCGAAATCGCACTCGGCCGCGACGACGTGAAGTCCGCCAAACGCGATCTCAAGGCAGCCACCGACATCGCACCGCAGGTGGAACAAATCGATCAAGCCATCATCGTCCGTTGCTTCATCGCGATCGAAGAAGGACGCATGGCGGACGCGATCAACGACATGCAAATCCTGATCGAACGCAACCCGAACGACACGTTCCGTCAGATCCAACTCGCGAGTCTTTACCTCCAAGACGACCGCCCGCGCAAAGCGATCGAAACCCTGACCGGCGTGCTGGCTACGGAACCAAACAACGCCTCCGTTTTGAGGTCGCGTGCGGACGCTTACTTGGCTGTCGGTGAACACATCAACGCAATCGCAGACTACGAAAAAGCACTCAGCTCGATCGACAACGACGACAACGAAGAAAACCAACGAATCCTGTCCGGTATCCTCAACAACCTGGCATGGGTCTTGGCAACGTCGCCGCAAGACGATGTTCGCAACGGCGAGCGTGCCGTCGAACTGGGCAAACGAGCCGTCGAACTGACCGAAGAGCAAGAAGCCCACATCCTCAGCACTCTAGCCGCCGGGTACGCCGAAAGCGGTGACTTCGAGAACGCAATCCTGTGGAGCGAAAAGGCGGTCGAACAAGGTGCCGCCGAAGACAACGAGCAACTCGATCAACTCAAAAAAGAACTCGAGTCGTACCGCCGCAACGAACCGTGGCGAGAGAAACAAGAGACGGAAGAAAACCAACTGCCGATCCTTGCTCCGGAAGACCTGATCGACACCTGAGCCCACGCTACCGGCAGCTCGTCGACCGAAACGCCCGATCGTCGGAATACAAACCGGCGATCACCCTCAACTCAGCCTCGCTTCGGACGCCGCGTCGATGGATCATCCACCGCGTAGGCCGCCACCTCAAACGGATTGCCGCGATACCCGTCGCGGCCGAGCAGGTAGAGAAACAACGACGCCCCGAGATAGGCTGGCAAAAAGAACGGCCCCCAACAGGCATATTGATGCACGTGGACACGTTCATGAGCCCGGGTCACCTCGAGCATCGCGCGATCTCGACCGAGGACCACGTGCCCGAGAGTCATCGCCGCCGCGGGGACAAACATCTTTGCCAACGCCGCGGCAACGCGAGGTCCGTGGATTTAGAGCACGCCATCGACGCGTTCAAAACGACCGCTGAGCAACAGCCCGACGGCGATTCCTAACAACGTGTTCGGCCCCGCCCAGAAATAACCGAGCCACCGGAAAACAACCTTCATCGATTCGATACCTCTTGGAACATCGAATCATTGTAGGTGTTACGGCACCTGACGGAGTTGCAGCGTGTCGATAATTTTGTCGTCTGCTAACGCGTTGGTGATCACACCGAGCCACACGCCGGACGGACACCATTTGTTGTTACGCAGTCGTTCCAAAGCATTTCGAATGGTGACTTCCGGGTCATCCGAGAACGGCATGTAGAACGGCTCCACTCCCCATGGCAACAACATCTGCCGGAAGGTCGATTCAACGTCCGTGAACGCGAAAATCGGAATCCCACGCGGACGCAGCGCACCGAGAACATACGCCAAAAAACCGCTTCGCGTGAACACAACAATCCCTGACTGACCGAGGTCCTGTGCCAGGATTGCCGACGAACGGAGCATTTTGTCTTTCGGTGCACGCAGCTCAATCCGTCCGTTGAGCTGACTACTCACCGAGGGCTCGATGCTCAGCAAAATACTTTTAAGCACCTCGACCGATTCCACGGGATAATTCCCTGTGGTTGTTTCCCCCGACAGCATGACCGCGTCGGCCTGCTAGCGGACCGCGTTGCAAACGTCTGATATTTCCGCCCGCGTTGGAATCGGCGACTCGATCATTGACTCCAACAAATGAGTCGCAATGATGACCGGCTTTCCTTCGGCCTGACACGCCTGCACCAACTCCGTCTGCACCAAGGGCAAACGGTGATAGTCAATTTCGATTCCGAGGTCTCCTCGCGCGACCATGATTGAGTCGGCTGCGTGGATGATGTCTTTCATGTTGCGAACACCGGCTTGCTCTTCGATCTTGGCGATGATGCGGGCCGGCGAGTCGTGCTTTTGCAAGAACGTTCGCAGTGCTTCCACGTCGTCCGCACGACGCACAAACGACAAGGCTACGAAGTCGATACCGGCCTCGATGCCCGCTCGCAAATCGCTCTGATCCTTCTCGGTCAACGCAGGCAGACGGACTTCCACACCCGGCAAGTTGATATGCCGCCGAGAGCCCAAGGTTCCCGGCGTGAGCACCTCACAGCGAACGGTGTGCTCGTCGGTATCGAGAATCCGCAGCCTCATCAAACCGCTGTCCACCAACACCGTCGCACCGACCTCCACGTCCTGAGGCAGCAGCGGATAGTTGACCGTGACGCTCGCACATTCTTCCGTGGCAACGTCTTCCTCGCGAACACACAAACGGAGGATGTCCCCTTTCGCCAGAACGATCGGTGTTTCGACTGGACCGGTTCGAATTTCAGGTCCTTTCACGTCGATCATCATCGCGACGTGCCGACCGATCTTCTCCGACACGCGTCGAACTCGTCCGACGACGTCCTTCACCCATTGGCCGGTGCCGTGGGCCATGTTCAGTCGCATCACATCCACACCGCTGCGTATCAGCTCCGTCAGCATCTCTTCGGATTCGGTCGCTGGACCGATCGTTGCGATGATCTTGGTGTGTCGGTAGGCCGACATCACAGCGGGAGTTGACGAGTGGACAGTGTTGGATTCAGGCATAGTCTACGATCTCAAATCGGTGGGGGTTACCACGTGATTCGCGGCTGCGAACCAAACCAATTCATTCCCCAAAACGGAACGAAACGCACGTACTGCCCAACAAAAGAGGACCTCCCGTGCGGATCACGTTATACCCCGAGTATCCTCAAAAACGCATCAACGAGACGCCCCGCGCATAGCGATGTGTTTCTAGCAAACCAAAGACAGACTTCACGGGACATTTCGCCCCGTTACCATTCTTCACCCCCGACGCGATCGCAGCACACGGGCAGGGAAGCACACGGCCTCGCAAGTAGAATACGCAGACGGGTTGGCACTTCGCGGAACCGCATGCGTTCGCGAGACCCGCTTAACCTTCCTCTTGCGAACCGTGCAGCTCGCGCGGAATGTACCGCCCCGGACCATCGACCGAGTAATGCTCGGCAACGGCGTTCTCGAAGTCGGCACGTGTCTTCAGGCGCGAGAACGACAACCTCACCTCCTCGTAGCGAGGATGGTTTTGCGAGTACTTGATGCAGAATTTCCGCATCAGTAACGGAGCACGCTCCACCGTGTAGGTCTGCTCGCAGAGGTCGAAATGCGTTCGCATCACATCCGCCTGTTCACGCAGCGTCGGAGGAGGCGACAACTCCAACCCATCGGCCAAACGGCGTGCCTGTTGAAATATCCATGGGTTTCCGATCGCTCCGCGGGCCACGGTAACGCCATCGACCCCGGTTTGCCGGATCATGTTCAAACAATCCTCGGCAGTAAACAAATCACCGCTGCCGAGAATCTTGAAGCCGCGTCCCTCGACATGCCGAGTCACCTCGCTCAAGAACTCCCATCGACTCGGCCCGATGTATCGCTGGACCACCGTCCGGCCGTGTACCGTGGCAGCCGCGAGCCCGGCATCCATCGCACCATCGAGGATTTCAAAGAACTGATCGCGCGCCTCGTCGCTGTCGTCGATACCACGTCGCATCTTCACCGTGACCGGAATCTCGTCAGGGACGATGTCGCGTGTTCGCTTAAGGATATCGATCGCAACAGACGGCTGGGACAGATGAAAACCTCCGCGACATCGGCCGAGCACCTTCTTCACCGGACAACCAAAGTTGACATCAATCACGTCAAATCCGGCTTCGACCAACTTCATCGCACCGAGAGAAAACTGCTCGGGCTCGGCCCCCATCAATTGCCCCCCAACAGGATGCTCTTCCTCCGCGATATCGAGAAAATGCTTCGTCTTCTGCCGTTTGGTGAGCGACAATAGGAATTGGTCGAGCATGACTTCGCAAACGCTGTAGCTCGCACCGTGCCGCCGAGCAATCACACGCATAGGCAAATCGCTGTAGCCGGACAACGCCGCCTGGACAACAGGAAACCCGATTTCGACATTGCCAATTGTCAGCGGACGCAGCCCCTCGGGGCTCGATCCCGAGGATCCAACATCACAGCGATCCGAAACATTCAAACGTGCATTCATGAAGACAATTCTAACCGGGACTTCGTTTCACCCAACGGTCCGTTGTACCATCTGACGAGAATTGATCGAGAGGCAATCACGACAAGCAATCAGACCGCACGTGCCGCTGCGTCCTTGGTCAGAACGTGAAAGGAGCATTCTTTGAATCGCACGACCGAGCACCGAATTCTCATTTCGCAGTGGTGCATCTGGTGCGTATGGATGCTGCTGTTCGCGGTGTGGCATCCGTTCGATCTGCCAAGAAATGAGCTTCAGGAAACCGAAATCGCCACTTCGGCCCAAAGCCCTGCGGCCGATGAAAACTTTCTTTTCCGCGTCGCAGCCATCACCCTCCAGTGCGCCTCGCTGCAACTCATTCCACTGCTCGTCGTGCTGGGTTGCTATCGATGGCGGTCCCGATTTGCCGTCCGGATCGCCCCCTGGCTCTTCGCGCTCGCACCGACTTGGTACGCGATCGACGTCGTGGCTTACCGCTGGACTGGTCTGCATCTGGTGTCATTCGAATCCTGGACAATACTGACCGACCATCTCCTTCGCGTGACACCGTTCTTCTCGTGGGGCATGCTACGCCCGATCGGCATCCCTCTGGTCGCCTTGCTCGCAGGCGGTTTCTCATCACGCCTCGCCGCGCGTGCCATCGAATTTCGCGGTGAGCCGCCCCCCTCGCCACGTTGGGACCGCTACCAAACCGCGATCGTCGCGGTGATCGCCGCAGGCGGGCTCGTCATCGCCATTTCGATGGCACTCATCATCCAAACGAGCGATCGACTGCAGCGATCCATGCGCCGGCATCCGACTCGCCATCCGTGGGCGGCAGTCATTCCGCAACCGCATCCACCACGCGAAATCCCGACATTCCAATACGACGCAGAACAACTCGCCGAAACAGCACAGACTCGAATCGCACAGATGCGAATGAATGTCGCGCTGCCGATCTCAGAACCGCCAACTTCAGAACAGTCGACATCCGATCGCCAAACGACGCAGGCTCCCGATGCACTCATCATCGTGTGTGAGTCGCTGCGACCGGAAATGCTCTCGCCTGAAGTCATGCCCAACGCGTTTCGCGCAGCATCCGGCGGACTGATCCTGCGGAATCATTTTTCCGGGGGGAACGCAACGAGTTTGGGGATGTTCTCCATCGTCAGCGGCATGGAGGCGATCTGGTTCTACAAATCCGACGTGCGGTTCGCACCATCGCTCAACCGACTCTTTCGTCAGGCGGGATATGAACTCGGTTTCTTCGCCGGTCACGACGATTGGGAAACCTTCCAAATGGACGCGTTTCTATCCCCGCATCAGTTCGACCGATTCGAGATCGAACCGATGGACTGGCTCGAATCCGACCGGCGAGCCATCGCGGCAACCGAGTCGTTCCTTACCCGCTCTCACGATTCGGATCGCCCACCGCGACTCGCGATTCTATTCCTCTACAGCACACATACTCCCTTCGCAGTCGATGCCCGGAATGCGACCAACCTTCCCGCGGCGACGGTGAACTACCCCATTCCGTTCACACCATCATGGCGCGACCGTGTTTGGAATCGCTATCGCAACGCAGCGAGAACGTTGGATGACGCAGTCGCCCGTCTCCTGCGCCCCGATCGAGTCACGATCTTCACAGGAGATCACGGCGAAGCGTTTTTGGATGACGGCACCGTGGGCCACGGAACCAAGCTCTCCTTGGTGCAAACACGTGTCGCAGGATTCCTATCCGGCCCAGGGATCGTGGACCGATCCATCCGTGCTCCGACAACACACGCGGACTGGTTGCCGACGTTACTCGCCGCGTGCAACCTCTCGCCATCCATGCCCTCGCAGCTCGACGGCCTCGACCTGCGATCCACATCGACCGATCAACTGCAGAGCAGAACACTCTCCGTCTCCAACCTGATCGGCAAGGACGTGGTGCTGCTACCGCCGCGAAGTGGCAAGGATTCGATCCACCCGCTGGTTCACTCCGGTGCAGCAATTGGCATACGATTACGATTCTCGCTACTGGATCAAACCGTGTCTCCACTCGGTCCGATCAACAACCACGGTGATCTGATCCATCTCGACGAACCCACTGCTCGCATGCGGGGAGATGAAGTGGTTCGTGAATGGCTCGAGTCGCTAGCGAGATGACACGATCCGCCATGCAACATGCATGAATCAGCCAACGCTAACGTTTGCAATCAGACGGTTACCCGCGGTTTGAAAACCGCCCGCTTTGCGTGCTCATTCAGTCGGCGCGTCTTCGAGGCTGACCTCAGCGGCGAGCAGCAGTTTGTAGAGATCGACTTCGTTATCAATGTGCAATTTCGTAAAGATACTGCTGCGGTGCTTCGATGCCGTTTGCACGCTGATCTTCAGTTCGTGAGCGATCCCTTTGAGAGGCATCCCGTTGGCCAGCAACATGACGACCTCTCGCTCGCGTTTGGAAACCGTCTCGAGCAAACTGCGTGCGTCGCGACGTACTTGGTGGCGGAAACGCTCACGTTGATTCTTTCGAATCGCTCGTTCCACCGAGTCAATGAACTGAACCGAGTCGAAGCCTTTCTCGATAAAGTCAAACACGCCTTGCTGGAACGCGGTACGGCAGTTCTCGGCATCGCCGTGACCGGTGACCAAAACGACCGGGACGATCAAATCCCGTTTTGCCATCTCAGCCTGCAATTCTAACCCGCTGATTCGCGGCATCCGCAAATCGGCGACGACGCAACCGACCGCATCGACATCGAGGGATTCGAGCAGCCGCAGCGGATCGTCAAACGTTTGCGTCGCCAGCCCAGCTCGCTGGCACCAACGCTGCATGAGGTCGAGCTCGACTTCGTGATCGTCGACCAAGAAGACGGTAGGTTCGGGACCTTCCTCTTGAGTTGCTTCGTCCGAGCTAGTTGTGGACTGCGGTTGCATGCTGTTTCTTCCAAATAGAAGAGGTTAGGTATCGAAACTTACCTCGGGACTTGCCGGACGACGCGTTCCCGATCCGCAACAATCTTGCGTGCCGCTCGAACCGCTAAATACGTCCTAGCACAACACAAGCGTTGTGGCCGCCAAACCCAAAACTGTTACTCATGGCGATATCGACCTTTTGACTGCGTGCCTTGAGGGGCACATAATCAAGATCGCATTCTGGATCAGGCGACTCGAGGTTGATTGTCGGAGCAATCGTTCCAGTCTGAATCGTCTTGCACAAAATCACGGCCTCAATCCCACCGCTCGCTCCGAGCGAGTGACCCAAAGCACTCTTCGTGCTGCTGATCGCGACGTTCTTCGCGTGATCGCCGAGCACCGCTTTGATCGCCCGAGTTTCCGCCTTGTCACCGAGCGGCGTACTGGTTCCGTGAGCATTAATGTAGTCGATTTCTTCGACCGCGTGGCCCGAATCAGAAATTGCGAGCCGCATCGCTTCGGCAGCGCCGTTGCCTTCGGGGTCCGGTGCGGTGATGTGCCCGGCATCGCTGGTGGTCCCATAACCGAGTACCTCAGCATAGATCTTCGCGCCACGAGCCTTCGCTTGCTCGTACTCTTCGAAAATCATCAACCCCGCACCTTCGGCGAGTACGAAGCCGTCGCGATCGGTGTCGAACGGGCGACTGGCACGCTGCGGCTCGTCATTGCGAGTCGACAACGCCTTCATGTTTTGGAACGCAGCGAGGCCCATGCGAGTGATCGCGGCTTCGCTGCCGCCGGTGATCATCAAATCCGTCTCGCCGCTACGAATGCTTCGAACGGCATCTCCCATCGCATTGGTCGCACTGGCACACGCCGTTGCAACGGCAAAGTTCGGCCCTTTCAGACCGTAACGGATCGACAGGTTCCCGCCCGCCGCATTGACCATCATCTTCGGAACGGTGAACGGACTGACACGCTCCGGGCCCTTGTTGAGCATCCGTTCGATCTGGTCCTCAATCTCGTTGAGGCCGCCAATCCCGGACCCGAGCACAACGCCACAGCGATGACGATCGACTTGATCAAAATCGATGCCACTGTCGGCGACCGCTTGAGCACCGGCGTGAACCGCGAACTGCGTGAAACGGTCGAGCCGTTTGGCCTCTTTCGCCTCCACGTGCTCGGTCACGTCAAAGTCGGGGATGTCGCCGCCAAAGTGAACTTTGTAACGACTCGTATCCATGATCGACAGTTCGTGGACACCGCTCTGGCCAGCGGTCAATCGCTCCCAAAACAATTCGACGTCATTGGCTAGCGATGTAACAACGCCGATTCCAGTGATCACCACACGTCGTGGATTTCCGTTGTTGGGAACGAGTCGAAAGGGTTCCGTTGAGACCGTCATACGTGGGCCGGTTATCTTCGCAAAAGGGTGTCAACCACCGTGCGCACTACTGGGGACGGTGACTGACGCCTAAGAATCGGTTACTGAAAAAGCAGACTGCTTAGGAAACTAAGCGTCGTCGCCCTTTTCCTTCTCGATGAAGTCAACCGCTTCTCCAACCTTTTGGATCTTCTCAGCGGAATCGTCCGGAATGCTAATGTCGAACTCTTCTTCGAGCTCCATGACCAACTCGACCGTGTCGAGCGAGTCGGCACCGAGATCGTTCACGAAAGAGGTTTCGCGTGTGATTTTATCTTTGTCGACACCGAGTTGTTCTGAAACAATGTCGATAACGCGTTCTTCAATAGACGCCACGGGCGTAACTCCAAAAATGGATGGGGGTTGAGAGTAAACTTGTGTTGGTCGATAGGACGGGAAAAACGCCAGGATCGAAAGCTTCGATGGACTTGGTGTTGTTTCGCGAAAGCGTGGTGGCCCAGGCTCCTCACAACAGGTATTGCCGAGATTCCCTTCTCGCCGGGGCGTGAAGATAGGGGAAACGGCTAAAACCCGTCAATATCCCGTGACATCAGATACGTTCGAAAATCTACCCGAAACACGGGACCAATTGCAGTCGGCGGACGAGACCAAACTGCCCGCCGAACAAAACCACCCTCTAGCCGACCATGCCGCCATCGACGACCAGGGTTTGACCGGAGATGTAACTTGCGTCCTTGCTGGCCAAGAACAGAACCGCGGCGGCAACGTCCTCGGGCTGTCCCACACGCTTGGCGGGAATCCGTTTCTTGACTTCTTCCATCACGACGTCGCCGAGTTCGGCAGTCATTTCGCTGGCAATGAAGCCAGGAGCGACCGCGTTGACCGTCACACCGCGAGAAACCAACTCCTTGCTCATCGTCCGCGTCATCCCGATCATCCCCGCCTTGCTGGCGGAGTAGTTGGCTTGGCCGGGATTGCCGATCAATCCGGAGATGCTGGCCATGTTGATGATCCGGCCGTATTTCTTACGCCGCATCACGCCGGCCGCTGCACGGCAGCAAACGAAACAACTCGTCAGGTTCGTCGCAATGACCGAGTCCCACTCTTCGTCGGACATCCCACGCATCAATTTGTCGCGGGTGATTCCCGCGTTGTTTACGAGGATATCCAGCCGGCCATGGGTCTTGCTCGTCTTCTCGATCGCTTCCGCCGCAGCGGCACGATCGGTGACATCACATGGCATCGCCTCAGCGGAACCGCCGGCGGCTTCGATTTCCGCAACCGTCTTGGCCAACTTTTCCGCATTCCGAGCCAAACAAACGACGTGAGCACCGTTTTGCCCCAATGCAACTGCTACCGCCTGACCGAGTCCCTGACTCGCACCGGTAACAATCGCAACTTGGCCCTTGAGGTCGACCGACAGAGATAAATTCATTTCAGATACATGTGGGGCTAAAGAAAACTTAGAAACAACCAGCAGCCGAAAAACGTATCACAACACGGGCTGCTCTACCTCGGGGGTGACCACCACGCCGGCTATGAACTCGCTCGAAATTTCGAGCAAAAGCGAGCCTTGGCCTGCAGGGCAAACCGCCCGCTGACTCAAGACTGAAACGCAGCCGACCGGCCAAGAACAAAACACGCGAGAGCCGACCGAGAACAGGCTCGTTCGCGTCATCGACAACACCAGTGCAACCCTAAGGCTGGTCGCCAAAACCATCTGTAGGAGTCTTCCGAGCGATCCGTTTGATCGTGCCACGAAGAACGCGTCCGGTTCCGGCTTCGAGGAAACCCTCCACGCCGTCCTCGAGCATGCGACGAATCGATGCCTCCCACAAAACCGGGTTCACCACCTGACGCGACAGCAAATCGCGAATCTCGCCTGGTTCGGTATGCGGCAAGGCATCAACATTGCTGTAGACCGGAATGCGGGTCGTCTTGATTTCCACGGTTTCCAGGGCTTCGGAAAGCGTTGCCACCGCGTCCTGCATGAGCGGCGTGTGGAACGCGCCCGCAACGCTCAGCGGCACGACCTTCATCGCCCCCGCAGCGGTCGCAACCGGCTCGAGCCGATCGAGTGCCGTCTGATGTCCCGAAACCGCAATATTGCCTGGGCACAGAAGGTTGGCCGGCTTCAGGATTTCATCATCTTGGCGGCATTCCGCACAAACTTCGTCGAGCTTTTCCAGATCGAGGCCTAAAACGCTCGACATTCCCGAAGGAATTACGTCGGCACAGGCCTGCATCGCCTCACCGCGTTTTTGCACCAAACGCACACCGTCCTCAAACGACAGACCGCCCGCGAAACACACCGCCGTGTATTCGCCAAGGCTCAGGCCCGCCGCCGCACGGATTTTCGACGCCACGTCTTCATGCAACTGCGTGTAGACCTCCGCCGCCGCCACTCCCGTGACAAACAACGCAGGCTGGCAGTGCACGGTCTCGTTCAGTTTTTCCGCAGGCCCATCGGCACAAAGCTGCTTCAGGTCATACCCGAGAACCTCACCGGCACGCTCGAACAAATCGTTCGCCGCCGGATAGTTCTCACACAACCACGTGCCCATTCCAGGCACCTGAGCTCCTTGGCCGGGAAACAGAATCCCCGGGCTGGCAACATCAAAAGACAATTCAGGACTCTTCCTGCTGGACGACCGTGCGGCCTTGGTAGTAACCACATTTCGGGCAAATGTGATGGGTCGGAACAGCCGCACTGCACTGTGGGCAATATCCGATCGAACGTTTCTTCAATCGGTCGTGACTACGCCGCTTGCCGGTGCGGCTGTTACTGTGTTTGCGTTTAGGGACTGCCATGACAGGGGTCCAGGATAGAGATAGGTGAGGGGGAAAATTCCGTTTTTGTTTTGAGCAATCGCGAAGAATAAACAGCCATCGCCTATTTCGTCAACGTCTGAGAGCACATTTGGGGCCTTCGAGAAAAAAATCCAAATTCCTTATGAAGCTTCCACTTGAGTAAAACGGGATTGGACTGCTATAGTCCGCGATTCAAATTTCAAAATCACGCAGCTGCTCTCGGAGTTTTGCCATGCCCCGCTTGATGGGCGTTGACATCCCCAACGACAAACAGATTCAGTATTCCCTGACCTATCTCTACGGACTCGGCCTGTTTCGTGCGCGAGAAGTATGTGAAAAGCTAGGAATCGATCCGGTCACGCCGGCGAGCGAAATCAGCGACGAGGAAGTCGGTCAGATCGCCGCATTGCTCGAGCGTGACTACTTGGTCGAAGGCCCGCTTCGCCGCCAAGTCACCCAAAACATCAGCCGCCTGCGCGAGATCAAAGCTTACCGCGGCATTCGGCACCGCGTCGGACTTCCCGTCCGCGGACAACGTACCAAAACAAATGCCCGCACCCGCAAAGGTCCACGTAAGACCGTCGCCGGTAAGAAGGGCGTCAAGGATCTGCGCTAGTTTCTCACGCAGTTCCCATTCCCATTTAACTTCACCTCTGTTCGTTTGAGACCCACCGGTGGCAAAGACCAACAAGAAAAAACGAGTCCGTCGCAATGTCAGCAATGGCATCGCGCACGTGCACGCAACCTTCAACAACACCACGGTAACCATCACCGACACCAAAGGCGACACGCTTTGCTGGGCCAGTGCCGGAACCAGCGGATTTAAGGGCAGCCGCAAGAGCACCCCTTTCGCCGGACAATGTGCCGCCCAACAGGCTGCTGAGAAAGCAACCAAGTTCGGCATGCGTGATGTCGAAGTCCGTGTCAAAGGCCCCGGTTCGGGTCGCGAAAGTGCGATCACCGCCCTCCAGGCTGCTGGCTTGAACGTCAAATTGATCGAGGAAGTGACCCCGATCCCGCATAACGGCTGCCGCCCACGCAAGAAACGCCGCGTCTAATTCGCCGCGTCCTTCCCGCCGCCGTTGTCTCCAACGAATCCAATCCCGCAACCTCACAACGCCGAAAGCACCTCAACATGTCGATGCATATCCGTTGGCGTGGCATGGAACTGCCCAGCACGCTCGAAGTCGATCGCGACACGCTGACTCAGACCTATGGCAAATTTTCCGCCGAACCGTTCGAACGCGGGTTCGGTGCGAGCATCGGAAACAGCATGCGTCGCGTGCTCCTGAGCAGCCTCATGGGCAGCGCCGTCACCCAGATCAAAATTCGCGGCGCGCAGCATGAGTTCACCTCGATCCCCGGTGTTCTCGAAGATGTCACCGACATCGTGCTCAACGTGAAGGCACTCATCGTTCGCAACAACAGTGACGCCACCCGTGTCATCACTGTCGAAAGCAACTCCGCCGGCGTGATCACCGGTGGCGACATCGAAACCGATGCCGACGTGGAAGTCATCAACAAAGACCACGTGATCGCCACCCTGACCGACGACAAACCATTCATGATGGAAATGGTCGTCGAGAACGGACGCGGTTACGTTCCAAGCACCGAACACAGCAGCGTCGATCACGAAATCGGAATCATCCCGATCGATGCCGTCTTCAGCCCGATCGTCCGCGTTCGCTACGAAGTCGAAGCCACCCGTGTCGGTCAAAAGACGAACTACGACCGTCTGAACCTCGAAATTTGGACCGACGGCACAATCAACCCGGAAATGGCGTTGACTGAATCAGCCAAGATCTTCCGCAAACACCTCAACCCGTTCGTCCAATACCGCGAACTCGGACCGAGTATCTTCTCGGCCGCCCGTGGTGGTGCCGGGTCACCGGAAGCTCAACTCGAGGCCAAACTCAACATGACGCTCGCCGATTTGCGACTGTCCGTGCGTGCCAACAACTGCCTCGAGAGCGAGAACATCATGACCGTTCGCGATCTCGTCCAACGCAACGAAGACTCCCTGTTGGAAGTCCGCAACTTCGGTGACACCACCCTCAACGAAGTCCGCGAAAAACTTTCGCAGTACGGTCTTCACCTCGGCATGCGAGTGCCGAACCAGCCTCTCTTCTAAGAGAGCCAACCGTATACGACGGGCCGGACACGAACGAGTACGGCCCAAATTCACTGTACCAATTCATTCCACCCGTTTTATAGACATCTGATATGCGTCACCGTCGCAAAGGCCGCGTGCTTGGTCGATCTCCAGCACACCGCAAGGCAATGCTTAAGAATCTGTCCGCCGCGCTGTTCCTGACCGAGCGAGACGCCAGCTTGGACGACAACGCGCCCAAAGTCCCAGGCCGAATCATCACGACCTTGCAAAAGGCCAAAGAAGTTCGCCCCCTGGTTGAAAAGTGCATCACCTTGGCGAAAAAAGCTAACCTCGCTCGCGAAGAAGCTCAACAATACGCAACCGACGCCGAACGCGGCACGGATGCCTACAAGCAATGGCGCAAAAGCGATCAGTGGCAAAAATGGGCCAACGCCCGCGCCCCGTTCGTCAACGCTCAACGTCGCGCCGTTCAACTGATCGGTGACCGCGAAGCTGTCGGCATCCTCTTCGACACCGTCGCACCTCGTTTTGCGGACCGCCCAGGTGGATACACACGCATCATGCGATTGGCCACCCCACGCCTAGGCGACGGTGGCACCCGCGCGATCCTCGAATTCGTCGGTAACGAAAACGACAAGGTCAAACGCACTGCGTCCAAACCTGCTTTCGAGTCGACTCCAGAAGACGGCGACTCGACCGAAGCAGCAACTGAACCAAAAGAAGAAACCGCAACCACCTAAACCGGTCGCGGTGAGGCACTTGCCTCGAAAAAACAGTTCACCCAAACGCCTCGATTCCATCGAGGCGTTTTTTATGCGACCCCATCACCTTCATCGCATCTCAACTCTCAAGCAGTGGACTTGTCAAAGATCCTCGTGCACCTGAGTCTCGGGCACCAGACCCTCATGCATCAGAGTCTCCAACGATCCAATACCACCGCCGCCAAATCAACAAACATCTAACTTTCCCACCTCGCCAGCTCCGTCGCCAGTTGTTGCAGCCGCTCGCGATGTCTCTCAATCCCCGCCAGGATAGTCAACAGCAGCATTCCGGTCGTGATACCGAAGACCCACCACGGCCAAACCGCGTCAATCGACTGAGCGGCGTGCCAAACCATGCTCGTCACCCCAACGAACACAAACACTGTTCCGAGAAACAAAAACGGTTTCACCCGCAGCACAACACCGGTCAGCATTCCAAGCAGCGCCAAACAGACCAACACGACCGGCCCCCACAATGAACTCCCGATCTCACCGAGCAACATGTCGGCTGTACTGCTTAAATAGATCGTCAACGTGGCACCGTATCGAATGGCCGCCCCCAATGCCGGATCCAAACTGCCACGCTGCCAATGAGCGACCGCGAGCACGCAAGCCGCCGGTGGAATCAGCCAGGCCTGCGGATGCGCCAGAAAATTCCAACCGGGCAGTTGAGTCAACGTCACCCACAACGCCGCGTTGGCGAGCACAACGGTCGCGACTCGCGGCAGTCCCTGTTTCCACATCACCGACATCAAACCGTAGTACATCGCCCCAATCACCAGCAGCACCTCGTACGGAACCGCTCCCTCACCGAACGCCCAGTCCCCAACGCCTGACTGCCACTTCGTAGCAAACGAACCGCTCAACCAGAATCCGACGATCGGAACCATCGGCAGAAACATTGCCGTCTTGCGCATCGTCTCTGCCACCACAGCATCACCGCGTCGGACCGCCCACTGTGTCACTCCAACACTGACGAACGCGATCCCCATCACGATGTATGGCCAGACCTCTCGAAGCCCCATAAAGGCGATCTCGTTGCGACACAGATACAAGTGCAACCACGCCACTGCCGCGATCACTTGGGCGGCATACAACAAACTCCTCCGCATCGCATCATCCAACCCCAACCAGTGTGATCGCGCCGCAGGACCCTGGCTCGATCCGCGATCCTCCGTCGCTGCTAGCGTCTGCATCGCTGGGTATTGCGACTGCGCCGAACGACGCCCGCTGACGACAACCACCACCGCGAACATCACCGCGAGGGCACCCAAAGTCATTGCCACAACGACGACCAGAGATGTCGCGACATCTGGAATGCCCACTCCCGCCTGCCGAACAGCCATTTCGGTCGTCAGCATGACCGCCAAAGAACCAACCGCGACACACGCCGAGACGAGACTCCCGAGTCTCATTGCCCCTTTCCAACGATCAAAGAAAGGGCCAGCCAACATTCGAGGCAAGGCGACTGCGATCAACCCCGTCGACAGAACAAATGCGATCAACAAGCGCATTGCCGCAGTCAGCAACCAGACCTCACCTCCCGGTTGCCCCAGCACCGCCATCAAAGCCAGCGACCACAATCCGCCGAAGACACTCAGATTCCGTCGACGATTTGCTGCCCCCGAATCACTCGGACGAGTCTGCTCGGCGAGCATGAACAACGCCCAAACCAACATGACGAGTGAGAACAGACAGACAACGCCCCAATTCGTTTCCTCTCGTGACTGAACCGATAACGCCAAACCGGTCGAGACGAAACTCCCCACACCGAACAATCCGACGATCACCTGAACCGACGCGGTGCCGAAACGATCTGCCCCAACGAGACCATGAACCTTGTCCGCCGCAATGATCTCCTCCAATTTCGCTCTCCAACGCTCGATTGACGGCAGTCCCCACACGAGGACGCTCGTCGCGAAAGTCGGAGTGAAGACAAGCAGTCCCCACCGCGGCCCGCTCTCCAACTCGCAGATACGAGAAAGACTCGCAGCACCAACGGCAGCCCCCAAGGCGAACAAGCCTACCGAGACGTTCCAAATGGACACCCCGCGAGAAAACCGCACCGATGATCGCAACAAACAGGAACACGCAATAACCCATGCCACCAACAACTGCAACGCACCCATCGACGCAACCAGCGGAACTCGGGTCACTGCCCCTCTCCCTAAGTCGGCATCCAACAAAATGATGCTGTAAATCATGAGAGGCATCAAAAGAACGGACACGCCAACATCCGGTCGGAACGATTGCTGGAATCCTCCCTTCGATAGGCGATCACTTCGCCATAACAACACACACGCCCCTATCCAGACGACGGCGGTGGTGACGCGAACGAGATCTTGGTCCCAAATCTGCGGATGCACAAGAAGCACGAATGCTCCTCCCAACGCGACAAACCAACCGAGCAGATACGGCAATACAGTGATCGAACGCATCGGCTGAACCGAATCGCATTTCGCAAAACGCATCAGCCCCACTGCGGAAATCGCAAGTGCAATCAGCATCAACCACAGCACCCCGTATTCCTCACGCATCGCCAACGCCAAATCGCTCTCGAGGCCCATCAACCCGAGCACGAAGATCACGACCGCCTGCCCCGCAACATGCCAAGCCTGCAACGAACTGGTCTGCAACGAACTGGTCTTACGCCAAACCAGGATCGCAGACGCGAGACAACCGACGATGCCACATAGCATGATGACCAACAACGCGCTGCTCGCATTAATCCAGCCCATAGCGATAGCCACCACGGCGACATGACCGCTCATCATTGGCGGAACAAACGGCCCGAACCGCGATGCGAACGTCCCCTCACCCCGCCAAAGTGGCGATAGGAACGAGCCCTCACGCGATCCAACCCAAACGGCGAGCAACGAAGTTGCCGCGCCAATCGGCAAACTCCACTCCGCCACCCAACCCGAACGGTTCAGCACTCCCACAAAAACCACCCCGGCCGAAACGAGCCCAACGAGAGTCATCCAACCCCACGAAAACAAGGCTCCCAAGTCAATATCGCTGCTCTCAATCACTAACTCACGTCTCGCCTGCAGATCCCTCTTCCGCGAAAAGGCAACAATCCCCAACCATGCCAAAGCCCCCACAACAGATGCCTGCCACCAAACCACAGCCGGCGTCTCAGAGAGCACCGATACGCACAACCCTACCGCTGCAGGAAGCAACATCGCCGACAGAATCCGGCGCGGGTCAGCCCAACCGACTCCATCGCCAGACCGCTTAGAGGAGCCAGACCGGTGACAAGAGCTAGCGTTCGATTCATCAACCTGATCGAAATGACTTTGTCCGCTGCGGTATAGCAACCCCATGGACGCCAACACCCACCAAACCGCAACCGCGAGGGTGCTCATCATCACCGGTTCCGATCGACGCATCAGCGGGTCCCACCAATCGGCGCGCACGAGCACAACGGAAGCGAGCAACAACAACATCCCGAGCATCAACTCACTCAACTGATCCACGTCCGCGCTCCAGCGAATCGTGCCTTTAAACCGGTGCTGATAACGCGATCCCAACAACCAAAACCCTAGTACCCCGACGCTTGCCATCGAGGTCGTGCCGATCAATCGCGCCGAAGGGGACACAAACCATTCATTAGAAACAGTCACTGCTAGAAAACTCGCGATCGCACCTCCGATTACCTGACCAGCAATCTGCCAGACACGATTCGACTCTCGCATGCAGTTCACACCGACTAATCCGGCTACCCCAACGAGCAGCAAACCCCGCCGGAACGATCGCCCTGCCACCCGGGTTACGTCTTCAGAAAAATCGACCAACGCATCAGGATGCATCAATGGAGCACGCAGCGCATCGAGATATTGCCACAGCACACCGACAACCAACAACATCGCTGCCAACAACACAAAGAAACCATCCGGCATTTGGAGGCGAGACCATTCCCGATCTTCGCTAAGCAAAACGTGCCGTCTCCTTGGCAGCCAACGAACGGCTTCTCTCACAACCGACCAAACGAAAGTTGTCCCGATCAACACCATCGCCGCGTTCCACAAAAGACCGGAATTCGATGAAGCAGAACGTAGCCATAGTTCGACTCCTCCGTAGTGCGTTACCCCGCCAAAAGCCGAAACCAACGATAGCAGCATCGCAATTTGCAGACGCAGTCGTCTCGGCACAAGCAATACCCCGCCCGCGATCAACCCACTTGCTACGGCCGCTTGCCAACCGGCCATCCCCCACGTCGGAAATGCAACAGCCTCATTCCAACGAGCCACCGAATACTGGACGCAAAGGATGACAACGATTCCGCACGCTGCCCCGGCAGAGTGATCCAACAATAACGCAACAGTTTGCCGAGCCTCTTTCTGCCAGATCAACGCCCCTACGATCGCCAAAGCCAACAGCGATCCCGCCAAGCCGATCAGCGCGAAACCACCGGACTCGTACGCGATGATAGGGCGACCGGCCTCCCAACGCACCAGACCGAAACAAACCGTCCAGAAAAACATGCCTGTCCCCGCCACGCTCCATCCGAACCGCGGGTACGTGATCGCGATCCGGAAGGCAACCAACATGACGCTCAGCAACACAAATGCCAACACCCAAACCGGGACCAACCCCAGCCAACTCTGCGGTGCCACGCTGAGCACGACGGATTGAACGCAGACCACCGTTGCCCAAATCGCACCGACCATCATCCAGCTGGCATTGCTCGTTTGCCCAGCCTCCGGCTTGCTCAACCGAAAGCGATCGCCTGCCCGCCAAGATTGCCCCGCCCAAACGATGCCTGAAACGATCATCAAACCGATTGCCACCATCAACTGATCACCACCGATCAGTGCCCGCCAAAGCGATACGCCACTCCATCTCACCCCACTGATCCCGACCGGCGCGGTCAACAATGCCGCGATACCAAGAGGCACGCTCGCTTCGGCGAATCGCGATCGTCCTTGCAAAACAAAGCCCGTGATCGAGACGGCACCCGCGACCGCCGCTGCGTGAGCCCAAACCCAACTGACGCGTTCAATCGATGCAGGCAACACCAACAACGCACACCCCACAGCGATCACAGCAAAGACAACACAGAGAAAGCGATTGGTCGCGTGCGCGTCCCTCGCCACTAGCGTAGCCTGGCACGAAATCAGGCTCGCGAATCCAGCGTGCAGCATCGCGATCGCAACCCAAACAGGCACGGTCGCGATCGCAATTTGAATCCACGCCTCCCGGCCATCGGCTCGATACAAGAACGCGGCGTACGCGATGACACTGGCGAGAGCAGCCACCGTCACGCCCAAACGCAACCAATGGTTCTCCCAAAAGCGGACGCCACCTTTCACACGCACCGGCTTTCCGAGTTCCCGCGATGGAAATTGCCTCCGTGCCGGAATCAGAACCGACAACGCACTGACGAGCGTCGGAACGATCAGGAAACCTCCCGCGTTTCCTTCCAACCATCGCCCCACCGCGGGCAACAGCGGCAAACAGATCGACGGCACCATCACACTCGCGGTCAATGCGGTCGCCCCACTCGGCCCCATCAAGGCAATCGACGATTGCCACAACAGCCATCCGACGCCCACCGATGCCAGTGCAATCACACCGAGATTCATCGGCGACGCGAGAGAAACCGTATCCACGTTCGCTCCCGCCGCCGACATCCCCGCCAACACCGAGAGCGGTACCAACAGCGTTGCGATAATTAAAATGGCTCGCGACGTATGCTCCAACTTCCAACGGCGCATCGTGTACAAGCCCGCAGCAAAAATCGCGGCATCAGCGGACATGAAGATGATTGACGGAACCACTCGGTGAGTCGACGTGATCGTGCTCCACAAGCTGACGACCAACCCGATCGAACAAATTACGATCATCAACCCGGCTACCAATTCGCCCCACCGGATATTGTGGTCGGCTAAGAACGACGAAATGACGTCCGACAACGCACGCTTGGGCCCGGCCGGAAGAACCGCTGCTTCCGTGTTTGCACTGAACGCGGCCTCACGCGGTGCGATCGATTCGCCATCCGCCTCCCAAGCAATCACGCGTTGCCTCGTTGCCGCTGGCTCCTCGTCGCCTGCCTCACTGACGCTAATCGCTTCTGCCACTGCATCTTTTTCGGCCACCATCTCTTGTCCGGCCACCACATCGTTCTCAGCGAGCAACTCCTTGTTTGCGAACGGCGTAAGTTTGGCGGAATCCGCGAGCGAAGCACTTTCGACGCCGTCCTCAGTAACCGCAGCGATCCCCGCAAAAGCGCGAGCCTCCGCCTTCAGCGACTTCGCAGTTTCCACCGACACCTTGTCGGTCGCCGCGAGGGCATCGATCATCCGTTCGAACGCCGCGATGTCCTCCACGGGATCGTGTAGACGCGTCACGCTCTCATCCGTCGGCCGTGGATGATGCCTCGGCAACCGTCGTTCTTCGTCCGCCTCTCGGTGACCCGGCGTCTCCAAGACGTTCGCAACGGGGTCGGATTGACCGGTGAGAAATCGCAAAACCGCTCGCGCAGCCACCCAGGAAAAGTGTCCGAAAACAGTAACGAACGCCCAAACCACTAGGATGAAAAAGAGTGCAGACATCTGAACCGCCTCGGTGGAGACACGCAGGTACGATCGAATCAACGTAACCTTCATAGTGCCCCTCGGTGGCAGATTCTGCGCGCCGCGGACATTAAAACTTTTCTTCCGTCAGCCCCCCATGATTTTTTTGCGCAGAACCGCATCGACACCGCACGAAACTGCATCACGTGCCGCTACCAATCAATAGCTTCGCGAGATAACATGCGACTGCATTCTCCTTCACATCGCCTCTTCATTCGGTTCTGTTTTGTCTCGCCGTTACCAACTTCTCGACTTCGGCAACGGACGCAAACTCGAGTCGCTCGCGGGCAGAGTCGTCGATCGGCCTTGCCCCGCGGCTGACAATATTCCGCCCCACAACCGATCCCTTTGGCGAAACCCCGACAGCTACTTCGACCTAGATTCGAAAACCTGGACGCATCGCACACCGTGGCCTGAACAACTGCATGTCGAGATTCCGAAAGCTCGCCAAACATCATCGCCCGAGCCTGCGTCCAACTCTTCGACCGAAAACGTTCTACTGCGTGTCCCTGTTCAGCCGACTCCATTCGGACACATCGGGATTTTTCCCGAACAGATCGGAAACTGGCGTTGGCTGCACCGGACCGCCCCCGATGCGGATTCAATAATGCGTTTAAAGTCCGGTCAGGCTCTAAACCTGTTCGCCTACACCGGTGCTTCGACGATGACCATTGCCGGTGATGGAATGAAGGTCGCCCATGTCGACGCTGCCAAACCCAACGTGGAAGCAGCCAAACGAGTCGCCGTCGCAAACGGGTTGGAGGATGCACCGATTCGCTACCTCGTCGACGACGCGGCAGCTTTTGTCCAACGCGAGATCCGCCGCGGAAATCGCTATCACACCATCGTGCTGGACCCACCCGCATACGGACACGGCCCCAAAAGCAAACGGGCCCCACGTTCATCTGAGAAAAATCGCTCTCCAGGAAAACGCCCTGCTCGACAAGCCAAAGCGTGGCGTATCCAACGCGACCTACCTCTCCTGCTCGAGAATTGCTTTGATCTCATCTCCGGCAAGTCGTTCCGCATTCTCGTTACGGGCCACTCCGCTGAAATGGATGAGTCCGACGTACGGCAATGGATGCGCCGAAAGCTAGCCAACAGTCGTCTCGGCCGAATGCAACCGCAACTCAAAACCGGACGTATGACGCTCACCGATCTCGAAGGCAGAAAACTCGACGCGGGCTTCTACGTCCGTTGCTGGAAAGAAGAAACCGAACAACTAGCAACGAACTGACTCACCTCTTCCGCATCTGCTCTAACCGTCGGCGATGGTGCAACATCGTCCGCACCACGTCGATTCCCGCGAGCGCGACGATCGTGCACAGCACCAACATCGCACTCATCCAACACGCAATCCACCACACCCGACGCTCCGGGGTTGCCAACGTCGCCACTAAAATCAACAGACCGCACACAAAGAACAGTGCATTAACTCGGCGACGCGAACGGGTGCGCCGACGCAAATAGGTCTCATCGACGGGATCATCAAAAGAATCGTTGGGCCAACCAATTTGCTCGGTTCGAAACAACCAAACCGAAAAGAACATCAAGGTCGCCGCTATAATCAGTCCGCCGGCAAACATGCCAATAATCCTTCTGCAAAAGAGTCAGTCGCAAAACAGAGAGACCGCGATATCAGCGACAACTTCTATTTGTCCGACTGCTCCAGAATCCACTCGTGCACCGTCCAGGTTACCGCAGCGAGACTCGTCCCGCTACAATTTTCCGGGACGTCCTTGGTCGTGTGCCAATACTGCGGTGCGCGGAATCCCGGTCGTGGGTAATCAAAGTCGATCAGGTCCGTTGTCGGAATGCCCGCAATCTGATTGAGCGGCAAATGATCGTCGCGGATGTCTTGCATCCGAGTTCGCGGCACAAACGCACGCACGCCCAAACGACGTGCGGTACGCCAAATCGACTTAGTCACGTCGCGAGCGTACCGCAGACTGTTACGTTCATAGAGCAACTGCAACTCACGATCGCCCACCATGTCCAATAAAACACCTGCCTTGTAGGGAACCGCCGGAGGCGACATGCGGTATTGCTGCGCAAAGAAAGTCGACCCGAGAAAGTAGTCATCGCGTCCTTCGGCGAACACGAACTCTTCGGCGTCAAACAACACCACATCCACGCCAATATCTTCCGGCAAACCGGCGAACTGATGGCTCATCTCCATCCACGCCGCCACACCACTCGCTCCGTCATTCGCACCCACGAAGACTCCCTTGGGGTTCTCGCGATCCCGGTCAGGAAACGGTCGCGTGTCATAGTGGGCGCACAACAGAAATCGCGTCGGTCGTTCCGGGTACCATCTCGCGATGAGGTTCGCCATCTCGACCGGTTCGCCCGTCAACGGATGTCGGATCGACTCCTTTTGCAGTTCCACCGTCGCCCCATTGGCGGTAAAGAACTCCGTCAGGAATTCCTGTTGTCTTTTCATCGCTTCGCTGCCCGTGGGACGCGAACCAAAGTCGCAAATTTTCTCCAGGTACCCCATCGCCCGTTCAGGCGAGTAGACCGCAGGGATCGGGCGCAGCGTCAACTCCAGAGGTCGGTCGAGTCCCCGATCCGATCCGCCGAGGAAATAAATCCCCAACCCGGCCCCGATCGCGATCCCGAACACGAGCAACCGCCACGACCGACGCAGCCTCCCGCCGAAACCAACGCGTTGTGTTGGCCCGCGGGATACCTGACCGGCCGCCCCAGAGTTCGTCGCACCGGCCGCGCCACCATGCGTTTCGCCCCCGTCGGCACGCAATTGCGACCGGCTCGGACTTCGTTTCTTCGTAAAATTTTGCTGGCGAGAACCCGCCGGATCCGAAACCGTCATCAAGGAAATCCCATTCCCAGGAACCAGAAAAAACCCCGGCGAATTGTACCCGGGGAATCCGTCCACCCTAGCGAAACCGACCCGGTTTCGGTAGAGTTTGTCGTTCAAAAGCCGGACTTCCCACCCACCAAACGGGAAATCCGACCAACAACGGGATGTGGCTCAGCCTGGTTAGAGCGCTGCACTGGGGGTGCAGAGGTCGCAAGTTCGAATCTTGTCATCCCGACTACCTAAAAACGCCGACTCAGCCCGCACACCGCGGGCTGTTTTCGTGTCTACACCACCGGCGAATCTCTCAGGATGACAGCCCAACAACCTGATCAAAATCGGGTACATCCCAGGTGTCCCCACCACACACTTTGTGATCAATCCACCAGGACTTCGTTACACAGAACACTCTCCCGACACGGCGCGGTCGCGGCCCGAAGTAGACTTCAGCCCACCGCTGCCGGTCATCAGCATGACGCATCGCACCAAACGTGCCTAACTGCGTTTGACATCCGCTGCGGCGAACACTCATGAGGCGAGAATAAATGCAACAAGGTGATCCTGGATCAGTTTGCGTGATTTCTTTCCCCAAGCAGGACATTCTCCAATCCTGGGAAACGATCAATACTTATGCGCGGCAAGATTCCCTGACTGTCAGCTGGGATGATGACACTCAAATGCTATGTGTTCGTGGTCTTGATTTCGATCATGATCAAGTCATTAGCGATATTTCTGCGTTGATTTTCCAAGGCGATGTTTGGTCAGGTCAAATGACCTGGGACATCGGTTGGCGCACAAGCATCCAACTTGGGCCTTACCAGTATCCTCTGCTCATCGAGGGCGAGCCAGACGACGAACTGTCGGCGATTGAGCGACATAAGGCGGCTGCGGTTTCTTTCATTGCTGCGAACCAGGACAGATGGATACGGTCAATCGCGGAACGGGTTTACGAAACGTATGTCGAACAGTTTTGCGATGGTGCCCCATGCAGTCGTGATGCCTTTTCCAAAGCACTGACGATAACCGACTGCATCACATTCGACCCTTCGTCGAATAAATACGAGGTCTATGTGAACGCGGGAGAACTTTTATCTCCACGCCTCGTCCATCTCATCGAAATCCCAGGCGAGCTGTTCGAGATCGACTTGGAATAATATTGCGGTGAGGGCAAGTGTCTTGCTTTGCCAATGTCATCCATGGGTGTTTGTCAGCAAAGCCGGAACGGAAGTATGCGACGAACACATTTTCCGCCTGGGCACTCACTTCAGCACCACCGTGACTTGTTTGATGGTTCCGTCAAATTCGAACGGCCGACGTTCGGCGTAGTCAAGCGACACGGGAGCCCCTAGGTCGACGCCGACGTCGAAAGTCTCGCTCGCAGTGAACGCGAGCGGCACTGTTCTCTCGACAATCGTGCGGGCGAGTTCTTTCCCATCGACTTTAAGAATGACGGTCGCCGGAGCACCTGGCTTGGCGAGGGTGGTATCGACCTCAATGGTGTGCTCGCCCGGCGAAAGTGGCTTGCTGGTTTCGGCACGGTACCTCTCCAAGAGCAACATGTTGTACTCGTAGACTAACTTGCCTTCGTCCATGTATAGCGTCAGTCCTCCCGAGCTGCCACCGAGCGCGTAGAGCACTCCCGACGCGTTCGCACCCGCGTCCAATTCAACCGTCACGACGTTGCTCTTTTTGCCCAGGCCGGGCGCGGTGAACTCGGGCATGCGCTGCGTCGCCGCGTCAAAACGCCATGAGGTGTACGGACTGGAAATTACGTCCTCGGGATGAAAGCGAGTCCACAACCCACCGCCGATGGGCAAGACCTTGTTCGCCTTGGCTTCGTCAAGAAACAATTGCTTCATCTCGGCCAGCCGTCCGGGTTCGGATTCTGCAAGATCATTCGCCTGAGAGAAATCGCTTTCCAAATTGTAAAGCTCCCACTTCTCCTCCGATGGGTTCCACGCCTGCAGCCGCGCTGCGGTGCTCGGCGTATCCCACGGCAGGAACGGCCCAAACGTGCAGGCAAACCAACCATCGTGGTAGACGCCTCGGCTGGCGTTGTTTTCAAAGTACTGGGTTTTCTTCTGCCCCTTGGCGTTGGCGTCTGCGAACGAGTAGGCCATGCTCACCCCTTCAATCGGGTCCTGCTCATAGCCGTTCACCGTTTTGGGTTCTGGGACGCCGACGATGTCGTACACCGTCGGCACAATGTCATTCACATGATGAAACTGGGAACGCGGCGACTCGTCGGGCTGGATCCCTTTCGGCCACGAAACGACCATCGGGTTTCTTGTGCCGCCGAAGTGGGCGGCAACGAGTTTCGTCGACCGCAGCGGCGTGGAGCCCGCCCAAGCCCATCCCGCGTGATACATGTTGTCCGTTTTGGATGTCCCGAGCGCCGCCAAGCCGCCCAACTGGTCGAGAGCATCGATTTGCTGCTCCACCGTGTTCGGGATGTTGTTTTGGGCGAGCACTTCGCTGATGCTGCCCTGTTGCCCTTCGGCGCTGGCACCATTGTCGCCCCAAATGTAAAAGATCAGCGTGTTCTCACGGACTCCCAATTGCTCAAGACCATCGACCAATTTGCCGACTTGAGCATCGGTGTGTTCAGCAAAGCCTGCGAAGACCTCCATCAACCGACGCTGGAACGCTCGTTGTGATTCCGGGATGCGATCCCAAGCCGCCAGCGAGTCAGGGCGAGGAGTCAGCTTGGTGTTCGCGGGGATCCATCCGAGCTGCTTCTGACGCTTGAAGACTCGTTCTCGGTAAGCATCCCAGCCATCGTCGAACTTGCCCTGATATTTATCGGCCCATTCGGAAAAGACATGATGCGGACCGTGCACGGCCCCGGGAGCCCAGTACATCAGAAAAGGCTTGTCGGGCGAGAACGCCTGGTGCCGCTTCAGCCACGCCATCGCCTTGTCGACCATGTCCTCCGTCAAGTGATAGCCTTCCTCATGGGGCGGCTCGATCGGATCAAGGTTTTCGTACAAACGTGGCTCGTACTGGGATGTTTCTCCTGCCAGAAAACCATAGAAGTAATCGAACCCGTGCCCCGTCGGCCAGCGATCAAACGGGCCCATCGCTGTAGTTTGGTTGGCGGGAGTGTTGTGCCATTTGCCGAATGCGGCCGACTTATATCCATAGTGGTGCAAGACCTCAGGCAGCGTCGCCGAAGACTTGGGGATGACGCCGGTGTACCCGTCGAAGTCCGATGCCCGCTCCGCGATCGTTCCGTTGCCGACCCGATGGTGATTGCGTCCCGTCAACAACGCCGCTCGAGTCGGGGAGCAAATGGAAGTGGTATGAAATCGGTTGTAGCTGACACCTTCCTGAGCCAGTCGCGACAGCGTCGGGGTGTGGATTTCACCACCGAAAGTGTCAGTCTGCCCGAATCCGACATCATCGATCAAGACGATCAGAACGTTGGGCGCGTCGTCGGGGAGGCGTTGCGGTTGTTCCCGCCACTGCATTTCCGATTTAAGAATGGTTTCCCCAGCGTGGCTGGCCGATGGCACGGGAGGGAACGGCAGGACTGAGCCATCACTCGATTGGGCGCTGGCCGTTGTCGCTGCGATCGATAGCAGCAGGAACGGCGACAACGCGGCAGCAATGAAAGGACGAGCGAACATGAGAAGACCTGTGCAACATGCTATTGTGCGTAAAACGCCCGCCTCACTGACGGACGGGAAACCATGAGAACGACGTTTCCAGCTTACCGAAAACATACCTGCCGCGGTGAAGCCAGTCGCGGTCGCAAGATGAATCTTTGCGGACAAGCAACGGGACCGAGCTTCCAACAGCGATGCGAAATCTCGCCAATGCCCTCGTTGCCTTTCCATTGCGCCACGACGGGTACATTCGTGCGTGATTGATGAAGGCCCGTGTTCTCACCAACAGGAACACAAGTACTTCTCTGGGCGTATTCATTTGCGGTCGAACGCCCCGCCACTCAACGGGGTGCTCGCACCTTCCCATTGCCACCAAGTAGGCCAGATCAAGGAACAGCGTGACGCCGCTCCGGCATTGGGTTGTGAATCGCCGGAACACCGCCGCGATTGGTTTGGCCTGCGAATAAACCATGGTGTTTGGGTGGCACCATCCGCAACTGCCATCCGCAATTTGTTATAGGTTCTGGACCCCGCATAGCGTTCTCTTATCACTCCCGGTGAAGCGTCTCAGCGTTGAACCGACGCCAGCCGAAATGACAATCAAGCTGTCGCAATTGATGGTTCATAAGACGGTGCGTTCTTGATTTGGTCGCGGGACATGCTCACGGTCACCGTGGCTTCTTCCCATGAGATTGCGGTGATCTGATCACGATTGATGAGAACCTTCTTGCCGGGCAGCCAGTTGCGAGTGTCGACCACGAGTTGCTGGACCGACCAGTTAGACACATCGATCATCATCTCTTCGACGTGGCCTACGTAATCATCATTGCCTCGAATGTAGTATCCCTTCACCTCGTTCACGCTACGTAGATGAATCCGCTCTCCCTCTTGCGTCGGCTGCTCACTCATGGGCAGCAATCCGGCCGCGAGGGGCATCGGCATGTAGGCACCGCCGACCAAGGAGGCGCCGGCAGGTCCCCAGTAATACGGAACGTCATAGTGTTGATAGAGTTCCATTTCTTTTTGACGCGAAACCGGTCGCTCCGATTCCACCGACGGTCCGTCTTTGACCTGCTGACGCGTCAGCGGCACGTTCGCGATCCCAGCACGCCAGTCGGTATCAACCAACACCGCCGGTGGTAACAAGGTCTGCCTTCCGGGCAACCAGTGTCCGGTATCCACCACAATGTGCCGTACCACCCAAGTCTCATCGTCAAACATGAGGTCGTGGATCGAGCCGACACTTTCATCGGTTCCGTTCAGTTCAACCCCGAGCAATCTGTCAGTGGAAATCAACATGGTTCTTCCTTTCTAGGTGACGTCCCGCTTCGACGTGAGATGCATGGCAACCGATACCTCTCGGCCGCATCATGAACTACCGCGACAGCAAACTTACGCGGGACATTTTCGCAACAATTCGTTGCTTCGGATGCTGCAAACCATGTTCCGCACGCCTTCGCCCAGACTGAGGAAACGCCGATCGGTATACCAACAGCGAGGCTCCTCTGCTGCCACAGCACGCCGGTGAACATGCGTCTCAATTGTCTTTCGAAACAATGAGTTTTCTCGCAAGAGTGTTGTCGATGGGAGAGCGTCTGCTGGGTTGCGCCCGCGACAATCCAGCCCGCATGAACGGTGATCCCCGTTGCGTGATATCGCTTGAAATGATTTAAAATTCAGTGGCCGCAGCATATCCTTCACGCTGTGCGAACAGGTTGGTCGAAAGATCCTCGTTCATTTTGGTTTTGCGCGCCTCGATGAGGCTATGGATCAACCTATCTTTCTCGCAGTCCGTTTCCTCTACCACACGCAGTCGACCTATGTCCCAATCGCCAGTCTCCGATCCGATCCAACCTCCGCATGCGTACACCGAACCTAAAAAGTCAAACACAGGCTGTATTCTGCTTGGCGTCGGTGGTGGCTGTCTCATCGTTTTGTTGGTCTGCGGCGGTCTGATTGGAACTGGGGTCTTTGGTGTCTTTGCGATGATCAAATCGAGTGAACCGTACACCGAGTCTCTCTCCAGAGCACAATCCAACGTCGAATTGCAGTCCGTGATCGGCGATCCGATCGAGGCCTCCGCACTGGTCCAAGGCAACATCAATCTCAACAACGATGACGGCGAAGCGGATTTGAACTATTCAGTCAGCGGGCCAAACGGATCAGCGACGGTTCACGTGATCGGAACGAAAGCCGATGGAAGTTGGGACTACAGCAGAATGGACGCCACCACCGCTGACGGGACGACGATCGACTTGTTGGTCGACTAAGCAGCGTGTGAACAACAAGTGACGACTTTGGTGGTGGACGAGGCAACGAGCTTTGTTTCACCCACAAGTTTCTTCACGCCGAAGGCGTTCTAGCAAATAGCCGGCGGTAGAGCGAAGCGACCACCGCCGGAATTCATAGCAACGCTTGGTTTCGACCCCGAAGGTGGTCGCAGATTCGTCAAGGCGGTTGTGCTGCGACCACCTTGGGGGTCGGTCAGAACTTCGTACGATCGATCGCCCCAGGTGCGCCGGCGCGACCTGGGGCTAATGGCTTGAAATCCCTCCGGGATAAAACCGACTTGTGGGTAATCACCAGGAGGCAACGAGTCCCGTGTTGCAGGACTCGTCGCCTCGTCCACTCCCTACCGCGCTTCGCAAGGAGGAGCAGGATCGGCTGATGGGAACTTGGTTGAACATGCGTTGCCGAGCAATGCTTCTCTTTGCGGATGTCGGTGGGCTTTGCAAGTT
>JBICHZ010000395.1:0-27312 GCA_043101355.1 Rhodopirellula sp. JB044 | reverse complement strand
GCATCCGGATCGGAAGTGGTTGAAGACGTTGCGGATGTAGGGTCTGACATGGACGTGATCGGATTGGGAAATGCGGGTGATGGAAGCAGCATAACGCAAACCCTCGGAATCGATGAACCGGTTGTTCGCTGCCGGCGTGATGCGTTTGACGGTGCCGCGAGACTGTCCGGGAGCAGACACCTCGGGTTGCGGTTTTTCAGGATCTCTTGTCCGGTGAGAGCGATATTGATATAGACCGCGTCGATATCACGACCGTCGCCGACGCATCGGCAGACTGCCGACGAAGGCAAGGCGGTTTTCTCTTTTTCGCATCGACCCAGATTCACTATGGCGACTGAAACCTCGCAATCCGAAGCATCCCCGCAAGCATCCGATACCGCAACGGAGGCGGAGGCTCAGACCGCTTCATCGGATCCGCAAACCGAGGCACCGGAGCCGACCGAGAAGACGACCGGCGGATCGAATCCGAAAGCCGCGGCATCGGAAACTGAAGACGCGAAGCCCGCGTCTTCCGAGAAGAGCAAAACGCCCTCATCCAAAAACAAACCGGCCAAAGACGCCCCCGCCGCGAAGTCCGCTGCATCGGGAAGCAAACCAGCGGGCGGAAAAAAGGAATCGACCACGAGGGCGAAGAAGGCGGCGGCCGGCGGCAAAAACGTCGCTGGTAAAAATGCGTCCAACAAGTCCAGCGCCGGAATCCTCCCCATGGAAGAACAACTCGAGAGCCTCAAAGCCGCCGTGGAAGCGGCAGGCGGGAGCGAAAACTTACTCGAGATTCTCCAACACGTCGAAGACGCGGGCGGTCGCGAACAGGTCGAAGAAAGCATCGAGGCCTATCGCGTGTTGAAAACGGTGTTGGAAGAGTAAGTTTGCGTGCAAAGAGCAATTGTCGTTTTGCGGTTGCTCCGATGTCATGCGGGGACTGTCATTCGCGGGATGTCATGCGGGGACTGTCTGCGGTCATTTGCACGGTGGTGCAGTAGCAAAGCTACCGGGAGTGCCGTCGTGCGATGTGGAAACGACGCAGGCGGCAACGTGACACACTCGCGGCGAAGCACGGGTTACCAATCAATGCACCGGATCAAAGCGAGGCAGTTGCACCTGGACGGCCACGCGAAGGCGAGTCCATGCAATCCATCTTCGATAACGATGCGTTGCGACGCATTGCAATCAAGGGTGGGGGTGGCGCGGTAGCGACGACGACAAGCCTCTTGATGATACTGCGGCCCGCCGAAACTCCTGGCGAGTTTCTTTACCCGAAAAGTAGGCGTTGACGCACCGCGAGGTCGCGATGAGAAGGTGTTGCTATTCCATTGAAACGCTGACGTCGTGTCCGTGGAGTTTCAACAGTGCGTGACGGCGGGCTTTGTCGAGGTCGCTGGCGACCATTTCCGCACACATTTCTTCGACGGTGATTTCGCATTCCCAGCCGAGTTTGTCTTTGGCTTTGGATGGGTCACCGAGAAGGGTTTCGACCTCCGCCGGGCGGAAGTAACGCGGGTCGACTCGGACGATAACATCTCCCACCGACACTTCGGGGGCTTTCTCGGTATCGGTCACATCGGTGACTGTTGCGATCTCGTCAACGCCTTCACCGCTGAATTCAATTTCCAAGCCCGCCTCGGCAGCCGACATTTTGACGAACTCGCGGACCGTGATTTGTTGACCGGTCGCGATGACGAAGTCTTCCGCGGATTCCTGTTGCAGCATCATCCACTGCATCCGCACGTAATCTTTTGCGTGTCCCCAATCTCGAAGAGCGTCCATGTTGCCGAGGTACAGGCACGGTTCGAGTCCTTGAGCGATGTTGGCGAGGCCACGCGTGATTTTGCGGGTCACGAACGTTTCACCTCGTCGAGGCGATTCGTGGTTGAAAAGGATTCCGTTACAGGCGTAGATCCCATACGACTCTCGGTAGTTCACCGTGATCCAGTAGGCGTACATCTTCGCACACGCGTAAGGAGAGCGCGGATAGAACGGAGTGGTTTCTTTCTGTGGGATCTCTTGTACCAATCCGAACAGTTCCGAAGTGGAGGCTTGGTAGAAGCGAGTTTTCTTCTCGAGTCCGAGGAAGCGGATTGCTTCGAGCAAACGGAGGGTTCCAATCGCATCAACGTCGGCGGTGTATTCGGGGGACTCGAATGAAACCGCAACGTGCGACTGTGCACCTAGGTTGTAGACCTCGTCGGGTTGGACTTCCTGAACGATTCGCGTCAGGTTGGAGGTATCGGTCAAATCACCGTAATGCAGTTGGAAGCGTTTGTTTTCTGCGTGCGGTGATTGGTAGATGTGGTCAATCCGCTCGGTGTTGAACGAAGACGCCCGCCGTTTAATGCCGTGGACTTCGTAGCCTTTCTCGAGCAGTAGCTCGGCGAGATAAGATCCGTCTTGCCCAGTGATGCCGGTGATGAGAGCGCGTTTCATGTTGCAGGTGAAAAAAGAGAGGCGTTGAGTTAGAAGGACGAACAGTCGGAGGCCGGAGCGTCAACGGATGAACCGCTGTTGCGGTCGATGGACGCTCCTGGGGCGAGCCCTCGATGAGCAGAATGTCGACAACCTACAGCATAACTCTTCTCGAGAGATGCTGTTTTAGTTGTTTGCCGATCCGTGAAAAGGCCGCTCGTGAGGTGGCGACTGTAGGCAATTTGACGGTGGCACCGAGTGTGCCGAGCAGATGGGCTCGATCACGATCGAAGCTCGGTGGGTGGTGGACACCGCCGAGCGTCCGGCGACGCGGCGTACGAAATCGACACCGCAGGGGAAAGAAAAGAAGTGGAAGTGCTGGGACTCGAACCCAGGACCATCCGATTAAAAGTCGGATGCTCTAACCAACTGAGCTACACTTCCGGGGTGGTCGCGGAAAACAAAAACAGCACCGTTGTTAGCACGGTGCTGCATTGCGATCAGCCAACCTTTTGTACTCACCAGTATTTCATTCTGACAACTGCGTTTGGCAGTTGTTGCAAAGCGGAGCGGACAGGATTCGAACCTGCGGACCCAGTTTCCCGGGTCACCGATTTAGCAAACCGGCGCTTTCGACCACTCAGCCACCGCTCCTCTGGTGGACTTTCGTCAGTGCGGAATTGTGCTGTATTGCCGCTCCCTTGGCAACCCATGTTCACAGGCACTTTTTGGGGACTTTGGACGGCTCGGATACCGCACGTTACACTGCGGCATTCTGACCGCGGTGATTTCGGTGACGACCCGATCGTTTTCGGCCGGAAGTCCGATCCACGTTCACTTTTTCTGGATTTAATTTGATGCAGCCGACCCAGTGGGATTTGAATCCGAAGTTCGACTTTCGCGACGAACACATGGTGCGCGAGGGGAAAAAGGTTTCACTCGCCAAAATTCCGACTGAATTTGAAGGCCCATTTCGCGGTAAAGATCACGGTCGAGCGTTCGCCGCTCATGCGATCGCGGAAATTCAGGAGCTGCAGTACCGGATGTATACCGAGGCGAAACAGTCTCTGTTGATCGTTCTGCAGGCACCCGACGCGGCCGGGAAAGACGGACTGATACGGAAAGTTCTCGGGCGAATGAATCCTCAGGGGTGTCGAACGTACCCGTTCAAGGTGCCCAGCAGTTTGGAGCGAGCACACGACTTTTTATGGCGGATCCACCAGGCGACCCCGGCGGCGGGGAAGGTTTCGATCTTCAATCGTTCCCACTACGAAGACGTTTTGGTGGTTCGGGTCGAAGATCTCGTTCCCCGTTCTGTTTGGAAACAGCGGTATGAAATCATCAACGACTTCGAAAAACTGCTGCTGCACCGGGGAACGCGTATTCTCAAATTTTATCTGCACATCAGCCCCGAGGAGCAACTCGAGCGGTTCAAGAAGCGTCTCGATGAGCCGACAAAACACTGGAAACTCAACGAAGGCGACTACGAGGCCCGCGCGAAATGGGACGACTACCGCGAAGCCTACGAGGATGTTTTCGAGAAGTGCCATTCCGAAGACGCCCCCTGGCACATTATTCCTGCGGATAAAAAATGGTACCGCGATGCCAGTGTCGCGGCGATCGTTCGCGACACGTTTCGCGAGATGGACCCACAATTGCCACCGCTCGACGCGGACCTCGACGAAATTCGCCGCCTCTACGAGCGTGAACTCGCAAAGCAATAATCGGCAAGGTTTGGTTTGCCCGTTGATTTAACGACTCGCGGGCACCTGAAACCGATTGGTACCTATTCTCCTCATTTTCACCTACGCAATCTCCCGATGTCGATCCAGCGAAACCCCACCCGCCCCGTAACCATCGGTTCGATCACGATCGGCGACGGCAATCCAATCGCGGTGCAGAGCATGACGGCGACCAAGACCCAGGACGTCGCGGCCACGGTCGAGCAAGCCGAGGCACTGCACGAGCGTGGAGCGGGCGTCGTCCGAATCGCGGTCGACAGCAAGAAAGACGCGGAAGCGTTGGCCGAAATTCGCAAGCAAACGAAAGCGAACCTGGCCGTCGATTTGCAGGAAAACTTCAAACTCGCCGAGCTCGTTGCGCCTCACGTCGACAAGATCCGGTACAACCCGGGGCACCTGTACCACCACGCCCGCGAAACACCGTGGGAGGATAAGGTTCGGTACATCATCGACCTCGCCGGAGAACATTCCTGTGCGGTTCGCATCGGGGTGAATTGCGGCAGCGTGGATCCGGCGAAGAAGGAGAAGTACGCGTCGGACGATTCGATCACACCAATGCTCGAGTCGGCACTCGAGCATTGCGAGCTGGTCGATTCGTTCGGTTTTCACAACTTCGTCGTATCGCTCAAGGACAGCGATCCGTCGAAAGTTGTCGAGGTGAATCGCCGCTTTGCCGAGCAGCGTCCGGATGTGCCGCTGCACCTCGGCGTGACCGAAGCCGGCATGCCGCCCGAAGGCATCATCAAAACTCGGATCGCGTTTGAGCAGTTGATCGGCAAGGGAATCGGCGACACCGTCCGGGTTTCGCTCACGCTGCCCAACCCCCGCAAACCAGAAGAGATCGATGCGGGGCGTGAAATCGTCGAAGACATCTATGCCGGTCGGGTTCGCAGTGTGGTGCGTTTCGACGACACAAAACTGAACATCATTAGTTGTCCGAGTTGCTCGCGTGTCGAGAACGAAGCGTTTGTGGATCTCGCCGCGAACGTGAAAGAAATGACCGAGTACGCGAAGGAGCACGCGATCACGATCGCCGTCATGGGGTGCCGGGTCAACGGCCCCGGCGAAACCGACGACGCGGATTTAGGTTTGTGGTGCGGGCCGGCGAAAGTCAACTTGAAGAAGGGTGAGGAGCCGCTCGGTGCGTTCGGGTATGACGAAATCCTGCCGAAACTGAAGGCGGAGTTGGACGCGTTGATCGCAGAGAAGTCTGGATCGACGGCGGGCGTTTGAGTCGCCCCGTGATGTCGCCCTCGGCAACGCAGCGCACCCGCGTGCTCTTGATGGCGACGTCGATGCGGGGTGGCGGCAGCGAACATCAAGTCGCATTGCTCGCCGAGCATTTGCCGCGGGACCGTTTTGACGTCCATCTCTATCTCACCCACGCCGAGGGTGTTTTGCTCCAGCGGATTCCTGGCGACGTGCGGATTCATTCGTGGTCGCACGGGGTTGGCTCGGATTCATCCGGCAGGTCGGGCATCGGGCGATTGTTCGATCGATGGCCGGGAACGATTCTGCGACGCCAAGCACTCGATTTCGCCGATATCGTCAATCGCGAGCGGATCGATGTGATCTACGATCGTGCGTTTCACAACACGATGATCGCGGGGCATCCGTCCATTCGCGGTCAGGTTCGTGCTCGGCGAGTTTCCACGATCGTCAGCCCGCCGCACGTGGCTTTGCCGATGGTGGAGAAACGATTCGTCGGTGCCAAACGCCGTCTGTTGGCCGATGCCTATCGCCGCAGCGACCAGGTGATCGCGGTCAGCAGCGTCGCGGCCGATTCGGCCGCTCGGTATTACGGATTGCCGCGAGATCAAATTGCCGTCGTTGCGAACCCGGTCGACGTCGACGAGGTACGCAAAACCGCCGGAGGTCCGTGCGGCGTGCCGTGCGAAGTGCCGCCGAGTGACCAGCCCGTGAACCAGGCGGTTTCGACATTATCGCGGCCCGAACTTCGGTTGGTTTGCGTCGGGCGGATGACTGCTGAAAAGGGGCAGGCGGACTTGGTGGAGGCGATCGGGATGCTGCCGAGTCGGTGGCCTAAGGACCTGCGAGAGCGTTTGGTGGTCCGGTTCATCGGCGATGGTCCGGACCGACAAGCGTTGGAAACGCGGTGGCTAGAAATCTGTGGGGGCGACGGGACGGTCGACGGACATCGGGCGGAGTTTGCCGGTGCGATTTCGCCGGCGGTATGCGAAATAGCGAGAGCGGACGGATTGGTTTTGCCGTCGCACTTCGAGGGCATGCCCAACGTGGTTCTCGAGGCATTTGCGTTGGGGGTGCCCGTTGTGGCGACTCGTTCGGGCGGGACGGTTGATTTGCAGGCCGACCCGTCGCGGCCGACCTGTTTTTGGGCGGAGCCTCGCGATGCGGGGTCAATCGCCGAGGCGATGCGGGAATTTGCGGAGGACCCGCAGCGTCGCGAGCGTCACGTCCGAGCGGCGGGCGAACTGATTCGGGGCGACCATGCGATTGAGCGGGCAATTGAGCGTATTGGCGGGTTTTTGCACGGATAATCCCGTCAATCGTTACATTTCCTCGCTCCTTTGAATTGCCTGTCCCCCTAAGCGTCAAAAGCGTGGATTTTGTTGACACCTGTTTTTTTCGTCAATTATAATTTCCGCTTGCTACCCGCCTTACCCCTTTTCTCTCGTCTCCTTGGAACCACTTTCCCATGAATCTACTCGGGAAATCCTTCTCGGTTTTGATCCTGCTGCTCAGCGTGGTCTTCATGGTTTTGGCCCTGGCGGTCAATGCTTCCCACCGCAACTGGCGTGACATGGTTCTCGCCGACGACGGTTTGAAGGCTCAGATCGAGTCTTATGAACGAACCAACGACCAGCTTCGCGAAGCCCGTGCCCGGACGCAGGCGGAGTTGGACCGCGAAAAAGCGGCTCGGCGAACCGCCCTGGCGGCTCTGCAAACACAGCTCGACCAGCTCGAGTCGCAGCTTCGCGAGAGCGAGTCGACCGTCCAGCAGTTGCAGGCCAAAAACACCGAGTTAGCCCAGCTCGACCGAAGCCGTGCCGAAGAACTCGAAAAGTTGACTGCGGAAACCACCATGTTGCGATCGCAGATCCGTAAGGAACAGCAAGATCGTGACACGCTTTTCGCCGAAACGCTCAAGTTGACCGACGATATGAACGCGTTGCGAGGCATCGTTCAGTTGCAGGAAGATCGCAACAACCAATTGCTCGCTCAGGTGACCCGGTACAAAGAAGTGGTCGACGCTGCGGGGCTGAACATCAACGATCCGCTCGACGGGGCGCCGCCGGAACGAAACGGAAACGTTCTTGTGATCAATCGCCCGCGAAAATTGGTCGAGGTTTCCATCGGATATGACGATGGACTCCGGGAAGGCCATTTCCTGGAAGTCACCCGCGGTGGACGGTACGTCACCCGGTTGCGTGTTCGGGATACCGAGCCTGATCGTTCGGTAGCCGAGATCCTGAACGATTACAGCGAAGGAACGATTCAGGAGGGTGATCGTGTCGACACAACCATCGAGTAGCGTTGGCCCGGGAAAACGTCCGGCGAATATTTTTACCGTGATGTTGCTGTTGGCGATGTTGTTCATGATTATCGCCGTCGTGGCGATGTACATCGAACTGAGTCGCTGGGCCCCGGACTACTATAAGACCAATACCGCCCGGCCTTCGACGACGTCGATGGTGGCTCCCGCGAGTGACTATTTCCTCGCGTAGGATCTTCTCTTTCTGCAAAACGCATCATCGCGTGTGGCTTCGGCCGCATGCGATATTTTTTTGCGTTGAGGTTGGGGCTAAAACGCTCGCTGACGGTTCAGCGCTGACGGTTCAGTGCCAGCCATCCGCATTGATGCGGCGTCGCGGCGAGGCGTTTATGCCAACGCCATTTGGTCGGTGTAGAGTTCGAGCATTTGGCTCTGGACTTTGACGGCTCGGAGCAGCGTCCACAATTGATCCGGTTGGAACTGGATCGGTTCGTCGCCGAAGAGTTGATCGAGTTCATCGACCACGGCGCCGTATTGGTCCGTGGCTGCGTCGAATCGAAAGCTCGCGTGTTGCCACGCAGCCATTCGTTTCTCTGGATCGGCGAGTTGTTCACCGCCTTCATCGGCGTTGAGCAAAATCAGGCACAGACGCGCGATCTCGATCGGCGGCAAATCCGGCCGTTCGCGGCTGAGGTGTTCGGCGAGCTCGTGACATTTCATACCCAACGGTAGGTTGCAGTTGGGCCGGTGTTAGCGAAACGGTGTGGAATATTGAGCGTTTCGAGAGGCTTTGCCAAGTTGATGCGGTTGGTGTTCAGCTCGTTCGGATCGTGCCGGTAAATCCGGCAACGTTCAGTTGAGTCTGGACTTCGCGGAAAAACTCATCGTGGACCGATGATGCGGAGCGAAAGGTGATTTCACGCAGTCCGTCGTCCGAGGCGAGCGGTTCATCGGCGAGCGATTCCTTCGCGAGAGATGTGTTGGCGTGAGGATGGTTTGCCGGGCAATCGCTGATTTGAATATGAACCCAAATCGTATCGGTCGGCATCGCGTCTTCGAACCGATCGGCCCATTCGATCAACGTCCATTCGCCCGGGGTTTCCCAAAGTTCATCGAGGCCGAGTTCCCAAATTTCATCCTCATCGTTGATCCGGTACCAATCGAGGTGATGAAGGCGATTGGGTGTGGAGACACGTTGTGGTGTGCCGAGAGGTTTTTGATCGCCGAGTGTTTGGTCAGTCAGAGAGTGATCGGGAGAAGGCTGCGCTGCGTTGGCAGGCGACGGGAGATTACTCGGGCAGGTGTAGCTTTTGAGCAGGGTGAACGTGGGGCTGGTCACTTCGGAAGCATCCACCCCGCAGGCTCGAGCGATTTCTTGGCAAAATTTTGTATTGCCCGCTCCGAGTGTTCCCACGATTCCAAAGCACCGGGGTGAGGCTGATTGCTGCGCCGAGGCGACGCAGCGTTCTGCCGCGATCAGAGCATCGGCAAGCTGCGCAATCTGCTCTCTGCCGATGTCTGACAAATGCATCAATCTGAACTACGGAGTTTCCGTGCCCGTGGTCATGTTATCCGAGGGAACCTCGGTGACGGCGGTGGTGTTGTCGCCGACTTCAGCAGGAGCGTCGGTGCTGGTGTCAACTTCATCGCCCGTGGGAGCGGCTGGTGGTGGGCATCCGACCGTTGTTGTGAGCAAAGCCAACGCGAAAACGCTGTAGGTGAATCGTTTGATCATGGGTTTCTCTCGTCGTTCAAGAAAGGGGAAGTGCCGGAACTGCCAGGCGAAGGACAACGCCAATAAGCCCGGCATCCGAGTCGAATGTTAAGATTAGCAAAGTCTGCTACTTTTGCACCCGTACGACTCATTTTCTTGCAAACTTCGGTTTCATCAAGCCCGCAAAGTTTACGTGGTGTGAATGATCGGTATCACTGGGGCAGGTGTCGGTTGAAAACGGCCGGTGTCCCTTCATCAGCGGGGGCGTTCCAGACGATACAACGCGTGTACTGGACATATTCAATCGAACTGCACTGTTCTATCGGATCGCACTGTGATGAAAAAACGATTCCACCTGTCGAAGCCGACGCCGTTTTGGGTTGGGGCTTTCGTCGTGACATGTTGCTCACTCTCAACCGCAACGGCCGTGCAGGCACAGGGGCTCGACGATCTTTTCGCGACGCCTGCCGACAACCAGTACCAATTTTCCGACGCGCCGGTGGCAGACCAGCCCGCCAGCGATCAATACGCGGAACCGACCGGGTATCTCTCGCGTCCGAAAGCGATTCCGGCGTCGACGCGGACCAGCGAAGCTCCGATGCCGATGAACGATGCTCATGCGGCACCGAGTCCTTCGGATCTCCGTTTGGAGAACACATCGGGGTCACACATGATTCCACGCAAGCCAACCGCGATGGAACTTCGCCAGGCTCGCGCTCTCGAAGAAACCCGTGCCCGCATGGCTCGGCTCGAAGCGGCACGTTGGGGCCTACGTCCAACGCTCCGTCCGGCATGGGCAGCCGACCCAATGACGTCGAGCCGGTATCCGAGCGGCGGGCGTTACGTGGTTCCTTTCTACATGCTCGTTCGCTGATTCAAACGAGGGTAGATCGTATTCAGTTGTAGAGTCGCGATTTAAACCAGCGGGAAACCATCAGCATCCCGCCGAGCAGTCCGAGCATCGCGAGGCCGAGCCACAACAACAGATCGCCCATCAACGCGATCGTTGTCCGCAGCCTGGCGTTATAAACCTCATCCCAAAAGATCAGCGTCAGCACAGTGCCCGCACACAGGTAGGGGCCGAACGGAGTTGCCCGGTCGCGGGTCGCGACGAATTGGATGAGGACGATCACGATCGCGGCGAGCGGAGCGAGAAAGAACGCCGCGAGGGAGGCTTGCCATCCGATGTAAGCACCGATCATCGCCATCAGCGTGACGTCACCGAACCCCATCGCTTCCATCTGCATCGCCCATCCGCCAACCAAACGGATCGACCAAACGATCCCACCGCCGACGGCGAGCCCCATGAGCGAGCTCGCTAGACCGAGCCAGTGAATGCCGCTGATTTGGTAAACGATCGATATCGCAACGATGCCGACGACCCAAATCACCGCTAGGATTTTCCAACTCGGATGACGGACGAGCCGGGCGAGAAAATACTCGATCGCTTTTGACACGCCGTGGCGCATGATCACTCGTCGGTCTGCTAAGGCAAAACACCATCCACTCCAAATCACCAAGCAGGTCAACAGCCCGCCGCCCGACATCCATTTAGGATTCAAACCCAGCGGGTGTTGCAGCGTCACCGGAGAGATGCCTTCGGCCAATTGCCCAGGCAAGAATACGTAGGGTGTGATCGACGCCAGCACGAGAGCCAAAATGGTGCCAGGAATCGTTATCGCGTCTGGGATTGTCCGTTCGTCAAAATCGATAAACGTTGCCGCAACCATCATCGCCAGCAAAGCCACGTGGACAAAAAATAGCAACGTCATCCAAGTCGACAACGTGGCGACCACGGCAGCGGGAAAGCCCGAAGGAAGTAGCAGTCCGCCGAGATATTGTTGGTGCATGATCGGCAACGTGATCGCCATCCCAATTTCGATCAACAATGGACGTACCCAAAATCCTGGTCCGTGCAGCGTTGCCTCTCGCCGAAGACGCAGCCAACCGAGCAACGGGATCCGGTCGAGCAGCGATCTCGGCGGCAGTTTGTTCGCGATCTGTTGATGTTCCTCGTCCAGGTGCCAAGCGTCCATGCGCACCCAGGGCGAAATCGGACGTGGGTACCAGCACCACGTTGTGATGACATGGTTTGCGAACGCTCCGAGCAAGATACCTAACGCCGCTAAGACGACGATCGCAAGCGGTTCGGGCAGGCTCAGCCAACCGGCGACGAAGGCATTGAAGGGGCCGAGATTCATGAATAAGACGCTACTGAGCAAATGACGTGGCAAGTGTCGATACCGCCTCGGCAAATCTCCTCGACGGTTGGCTGTTTCGACACGATGGCCATCCTCGGGCGGGTTGCTCTCGACGAGAAACGAGACACAGAAGGTTAACGTATCCGAGGCGATGTCGAAACAACGCCACCTTCGAGTGTCCGGGTGTGTTTCGCCAGCGGGATGCATCGGTTCCGGTCGTCCCGGTCTGCCGGTGTTTGGGGTCTGCCGGTGTTTGGCATCCACTTCCCACGTCGAATGCAAAACCGACTAAAATTCGTTTGGAGGTGGCTCTCTAGTTCGCCTCTCCCTACCCCACCCTCTCCCTACTCCCTACCCACATTCCATGACACGAATTTCGTCTGTGCTTCTCATTGCCTTGTTTGCCGCGATGGGGACTTCTTCCGCTGAAAAACGCCCCAATGTTCTCTTCATCCTCGTCGACGATCAGTCGCCTTTGGATCTGAAGGCGTACAACCCCGATTCGATTTGTGATACGCCAACGATCGATCGGTTGGCCGCTGAAGGTGTCGTGTTTGACGATGCCTATCACATGGGGTCGTTCTCCGGCGCGGTTTGCACGCCGTCGCGTCACATGATCATGACCGGCAGAACCGTCTGGCACCTGCCGAATTGGAACCAAGGCGAGCATTGTCCCGACGACATTCTCGACAACGTGATGGCGGAGGTTTTCAACCGAGCCGGTTATGACACGATGCGGACCTGCAAACGTGGTAACAGCTACGCGGGAGCGAACGCGAAGTTCACCGTGGTGCGTGATGCCACCAAACGCGGTGGCACGGAAGAAACAGGCAGTGCTTGGCACGGAAAGCAGGTCCTCGATTATCTCGCCCGGCGAGAGGCCGAAAACGATGAAGACCCCTTTTTGATTTACTTCGGGTTTTCCCATCCCCATGACACTCGAGACGGCACGCCCGAACTGCTCGCCAAGTACGGCGCGGTCAATCACAAAGACAAATCATCGATCCCTGCCCTCAATCCAAAGCAACCACCTCTGCCGGTGAACTACCTCCCCGAGCATCCGTTTCACCACGGGCATCCCGGCCTGCGTGATGAAAACTCGGTTTCGGGTGTCTGGAAGCGACGCGACGAGGCCACGATTCGCAATGAGTTGGGCCGTGAGTTCGCGTGCAATGAGAACATCGACCGACAAATCGCCAAGGTGCTCGACAAGCTCCAAGCGATGGGCGAACTGGACAACACCTATGTGATCTACACCGCGGACCATGGGATGGCGATCGGTCGACATGGATTGCAAGGCAAACAGAACCTTTATCAGCACACGTGGCGGGTTCCCTTCATTGTCACCGGTCCGGGGATCCAACCGAACCGCGTCACCGGGAACAGCTATCTGCTCGATACGTTGCCAACGATCTGCGATCTCGCTGGAGTGGAAATTCCTGGCTCGGTCGAAGGTGTGAGTTTGCGACCGGTTATCTTCGGCGAGAAACAAACCGTGCGTGACGTTTTGTACGGAACCTACTCCGGCGGTACCAAACCCGGTATTCGCGCCGTCAAAAAAGGTGACTGGAAATTGATCAAGTGGGATGTGATGGACGGCGCGGTTCGCGAAACGCAACTGTTCAATCTGGCCGAGAATCCCAACGAGTTTCTGACTGAGGACCTTGCGGAGGATCCTGCTTACGCTGAAAAACTCGCGGAAATGGAAGCGTTGCTGCTCGATGAAATGCGACGAGTCGATGACCCGTACCGTCTTTGGAATCAACCTCAGGACGAAGCCAAGCCCAACGTGAAACAAACACGCCGGAAGGGTGCCGCGGCGAAGTAGCCGGCATCGAGATCGATGCTCGCTTAACACCATTTGTTTCTCGAATAGTTCTCCGTTTCGGTGTCCGTGCTATGAAAAATTGCTTGTTCCTATTTCTGGTCGTCTTCGGTGCTCTTCCGGCGTTCGCCGAAAAGCCCAACATCGTCTACATCATCTGCGATGATCTCGGTTACGGAGACGTTCATTGTTTGGCACCCGAGACATGCAAAATCTCGACGCCTCATATTGATAAACTCGCCTCGCAAGGCATGGTGTTTACCGACGCTCATGGCGGTTCGTCAGTGTGCACGCCGACCCGTTATGGAATCATGACGGGGCGTTACGCGTGGCGGACGTCTCTGCAACGCGGCGTGGTGACAGGGTTCGCTCCCAACCTGATTGCCGAGGATCGTCCGACGGTGCCTGGGCTATTGCAGGACCAGGGTTACACCACAGGGATCGTTGGTAAATGGCACCTGAATTTCCAATACGTCGACCCGGAAACAGGCAAAGCCTATTTGCGCAAAAAGTATAAGAAGCCACCTGTCGGTGCGGTCATCCCGGACGGGCCGACGCAGCGAGGGTTCGACTATTTTCACGGTTTTCACCACGCCCGTGACATGGAGGCGGTGACCGAAAACGATCGTGTGATTGAACACGATGAAGTCGTCAACATGCTGCCTCGTTTAACCCGTAAGGCGAGTGAGTGGATCGATTCTCGAGCGGGCGATGGCGAGCCGTTCTTTCTGTACGTGCCGCTCGGTTCACCCCACACGCCGATCGTTCCATCGGAGCAGTGGAAGGGGAAAAGCGGGCTGGGCGACTACGGTGATTTTGTGATGCAAACCGATCATGCCGTTGGCGAAATCACGGCCGCCATCGAGCGAAACGGTTTTGCAGACAACACGCTCGTGATCTTCACGAGTGACAATGGTTGCTCAAAAGCAGCCGGGATTCCAAAGCTGGCTGCGCAGGGGCACGTCGTTTCGGCGCATCTTCGCGGATCGAAAGCAGATCTTTGGGATGGCGGTCACCGCATTCCGTTCATTGTCCGTTGGCCCGGCAAGGTCGCCGCGGGATCGCAGAACGATAGTTTGATCTGCCTAACCGATCTGCTCGCGACGACCTGCGAAATTCTCGGTGCCGACTTGCCGCCGGGCGGCGGCGAAGACAGTGTTAGCTTCCTGCCTGCCCTGTCGGGCGACCCGATCCGTTCGACTCGAAATGGGGTCATCCATCATTCATTCAGTGGTCACTTTGCGTACCGGCATGGTAAATGGAAGCTGTTGCTGGCCAAAGCGTCGGGAGGTTGGTCGATGCCGAACGAAGCAAAAGCTCCCGCCGATGCGCCGATCGCTCAGCTCTACGATATGGAGGCGGACATCGGCGAGCAGAACAATCTCTACGCGTCCAAGCCTGAAGTTGCTGCGCAATTGCTGAAGCTTCTCGAAGAGGATGTCCGCCGGGGACGAAGCACACAGGGAGATCCTGCGTCGAACGATGTTTCCGAGATCATTCTCTGGAAGAGCAAGAACAAGAAAGCCAACGCGAAGAAGAACCCATGAACTGCGAGCGAAACTCGCAGGGATATCGATTGATTAAGTGCAGCATTTGGTAGTGGACGAGGCGATGAGTCACTTGCGTGTGCAAGGACTCGTCGTCTCGTCCACGACCCGAAAATTAAGTTGACATGATGTGCTAGCCCCGCCCGCCCTCGCAGCAGGTTTCGCAGATCCGGTGGCAGGCAGTGCACTGCAGTTTGCCGCGAATATCAATCAGCCGCCCGCCGCAGACCGGGCAGGCTGGATCGGACGAACACGTGCCGGCACTGGCGTCGCGTCTGAGATCGAGGGGCCGGTTGGAATCGTGGGGGCGGTTGGAAGTGGAGGCACTGCGCGGCGGTTTAAAATCTTCTGGCATGTTTCCTGTTTAACGGATGAGAACCCGCTTCACAATCAGGCTGGGAAAGCCGCAATCACGGCCGGGCAAGTGCTCCAACCTTGATGTCTTTGATACATCCATCCTGTCCGCGGCGACTCATCGGACGAAGCCTCTAGCGAGCTTCAAACGAGCGAAAAACGATTTGCTCGCTTTTTTCGCGTGAAGACTTTTTTCGCGTGAAAACGTGGCGCCCGACGATCAACCGCGGCCTTCTATGGAAGAGATGTTTCCGGTGGCTGTTCTACTCGTGGTGAGCGTTGTGTGATGTCGATGAGCGTTCGGTGGGGGAATTCGGGATGCTCTCAACCCGGACAGGTTGGCGACTGCTTTGCGTCAGCGCCCGCTTTCGAGCACCAAGACATGGATTTCTTTTCTGAGAACTCGACCGAGGTGACGTGGTACGACGTTCTTTGGGCTGAGAACGAACTCGCCAAACTCGAACGAGTCAACGAAGTCTCGGTAGTGAGTCATGCGGCACGGCGGTCGAAAGCGATCGTGAGTGACAATGGTCTGGAAAACTCGGACTCACTAAAGAGTGGCCATTCGCAAAACAGATTTTGGTCCACCTGAAACGATTCCCCATTCAAAGGACCCACAGCAATAAAATATCAAAAAACTCGACGACGCTTGCGCGGGATAGAAGGACTCGAAACACGGCGGGTGCTCGCCGCGGCAATCTCCGTGGTGGACGGTTCGCTGTTTGTGGAGGGTGAGGCCGAAGGCGAGATCGCGATCGTGGATCAGGGCGACGGAACGTTGCAGGTGACCGAAAGTGGGGCCGGTGCCGACGGTGAAGACCTCGTCGAGCTTGTCGAAGGGGTCAGTGATGATATTGTGATCCACCTCGACGGTGAGGGAACCGGTGCTGACGATTCGGTGTCGATCGATTTGTCGGCAAACTCGGTTGCCGTGGATTCCGTCTACGCCGCGCTCGGTGGTGGCGACAATTCTGTGAGCCTCGACGGCGGGACTGTGTCCGGTGATGTCGCGGTTTCGACCGCGGAGGGTAACGATACGGTGTCGATCGCCGAGGGAGCGACCGTCGGTGGTAATGTTGCCGCGGCCCTCGGTGATGGTGACAACGCGGTGGCCGTCGATGGCGATGTCGAAGGAGACGTCGGCACATGCGGTGGCGAGGGAAGCGATGCTGTTTCGATCGGTGAGGATGCTGAAATCGGTGGCGATGTTCGCGTTGGTTTGGGTGACGGTGAAAATGCCGTTGACGTCGCCGGACAGATTGCTGGCGATCTCAATCTTCGCGGCGGGATTGATGATGATACCGTCACTCTTCTCGCCGAATCGATTGTCGCTGGAAACGTGAACGCGTCGTTGGGTGACGGCGAAAACAGTGTCACCGTGGACGGAACTGTCGAGGGCGAATTGACGGGGCCGGCATTCGATGACGTTTCCGATAGTGAAGTCGATGGTGATGTCGAAGAACAAGTCGATGAAACCGACGGGGTGGATGAGGGTGACACCTCAACTCTTCTAGATCATGGTGAGTACCTCGCCGGTCACCGGGAACGCGGGCATCGCGGTGGCGATCAACAGGGGATCGATGAAGGATCCTGTGGAGAACTCGGCGGTGAAGCGGATGCCGAAGAAACTGACGAAGGAGACGTTAGCGACACGACGACTACCACAACCGATGACACCGTTGATGAAACGGTCGGCGATGACGGAGACTCGGAACTGACCACTGTGGAGGATGATGTCGACGAAGATGCGGGTGATGATTCGACTGACGTCGACGACGTAGGGGACGCGTCCGATGAGGACACCCTGCTCGCAGAAACTGATCTCGGATTGGGCGATCAAGTCGCTCGTGAAGAGGTTCAGCGTCGACGAGGCCGATCCGGACAAGCAAGAACCGAGCAGTGCTAGGTTCACTCACATTTTTTCAAACGGATAGCTTCTCAATCGATGAGTTATCCGAAACCTACGACGAACGTTCTTTCCAATTTTAAGCTCCTTTAGGAAACCAATGATGAAACGCGATTCAACTTTAAAGCTAACGATCTGGATGGCTGTCGTGCTGGTCTTCTCGATCGCAATGGCAGAAAACACTAATGCCCAACGGCCCCGTCGCGGTGGCGGGGGCCAAGCGGGGCCGCCACGGATGCAGCGTGACGCAGAGGTTGATGAAACTCAGGCGATGTTGTCCCGTGCACAGCAGAACGCGACGACGAGCCAAGCGAGTGCATTGACGTCCGCGACTCAGAACATGCCGACCATAGAACAGCTCGCGACGATGATGCTCGCCAATTTTGATGCCGACGAAAGTGGCGGTCTTGATCAGACTGAATTGCAAAGTGCGTTGGCGGCGCTACGGCAAATGATGCAGGCTCAATCGACACAGGCCACCGACGCGGCGACGCAGGCTCGCATGCAGGCGAGCGGGTTTCGAGGTCGTGGTCGGTGACCGTTGTGAGGTTCCTGGTGCTTCGCGGGGCGGGCCGAAACTCTTGGCGAGTTACGCTGCGTTAGAAAAGTTCGATGCTCTCGTGGATTTCGATAACCTAATGGGTATAAAAAATGTGTGTCCCTGATCTTGGTCGATGGGTTCGCATCGGGGCAGTCCCCAACGCTCGGTGACATTGGGTACGCGATTTTGAGAACGCTTTCGTCGACCTAGGGCTCCGGATTTGACGGGGTAAGAAACCGAAGGTGGTGAGCGGCGTGAGCGGAATGAATTTGTTCGATCATGTCGCGTGATTGTTTGCCAAACGCGGGATGCGGATGGTATTCGCCCACGTGGCGATGGAATCGCTCGACGCTCTTGGCAAACGCCTCGACTTCGGAGGCGTCATCAACATTCTCGGGAGGAACAAACATCGACGAGGTGCGGATGCCGCGAGGGGAATCGTCGCCGAGTATTTTGGGCAGCAAGAACTGTCGCATGATCGGACGCATGAACGCGAACAGCGACATCCACTTCGGGTAGCCGTCAACGCTCGGGTCTTGCACTAAGGTCAAGTGTCGGCAGATCTGCCCGAGCGTCCAGTTGCCTTGGCGGGTGTAGCCTTCACGAAGCAGCAGGCGGGCATCCGCAACGGCGGTGTCGAGGTTTTCAAATCGGAGATTGCGGAGATTACTCATGGTCTTGCCTGCGTTGAAACGGCCGACGAGGTATGCCCGATGACATCAATGATTGTCTTCCCTTTGGCATGTCCGCGATCAATGTGGCGAAGTGCCTCGGGGGTTTCGGCGAGGGGGAATGTCCGCCCGATGAGCGGTCGGACCTGTTGGCTCTCGACGAGGTTCATGAGGACATCGAGATCGTCGTGATTGGGGACCGAGAGATAACGCCGCAAATTTTGGCGGGTCCAGGGCGATAGAAACAACGGCCGGATCAATCGGACCATCATCGCCAACCCTTGGGCTCCTGTCCCACTGTTGAGAATCATCGTTCCGCTAGGTTTTAGTACCCGTCGGGACTCCGCCAAAGTGCGGTTCTCGATGTTGTCGAAGATCACATCGTATCGCGTGTGGCTTTGAGTGAAGTCTTCACGGTCGTACACGATAACGTGGTCGGCACCGAGCGAACGCACTGCGTCGGAGTTGGCCCCGCTACAAACTCCGGTAACGATCGCGCCGAGTGCTTTTGCGATTTGAATTGCAAAGCTGCCGACGCCCCCAGAGGCTCCGATGACGAGAACGTGTTGGTCCGGTTGGACCTTCGCCACGTCGCGCATCGCGTGCAGCGACGCGAGACCCGACGTGGGAAGCGATGCCGCGTGCGAAAAAGGGACAGAGGCAGGTTTCATCGAAAGTGTTTTTTCATTCGCAACGGCAAATTCGGCACACGATCCTGAGCAGCAACCGAACACCTCGTCACCGGGTTGCAGCGAGTGGACTTGGGAACCAATCGCTTCCACGGTGCCGGCAACGTCGAAACCGGGCACGCCGTACTTGGGTTTCCGCCAACCCGATTCGATTCGCATCAAAAGCGGAGAACCTCGGACGCCAAAGCAATCGCCCACGTGAAGCCCGGCGGCATGCACACGGACCAAAACCTCGTTGTCTCGGGGTTGGGGGACCTCGATGTCGGTCAAGCGGAGATCGTCAAACGAACCGTATTCTTCGTGATAGATCGCTTTCATGGTTCTGGCCACGATGGGCTCGTTGTCACGTTCGTAGGAAAATGTCTCGGAAGTACTTGCGCTGTAAGTTGATCTCGCACGACGATATACTTACGCTGTAAGTGAGTCAAGCTGGAAATCCGAACGAGCTAAATTTTCGAGGAGTGTGAATGGCAAAGGGCAAACGGGTGGCGAAACGGCGTTCCGCGTTGACCAAGGACAGGGTGCTCAACGCGGCGGTGAAGTTGGCCGATTCAGGTGGGATCGATTCGCTGTCGATGAGGAAACTCGCGCAAAAGCTGCGAGTCGAAGCGATGTCGCTCTACAATCACGTCGCCAATAAAGACGAAATTCTCGACGGGATCGTCGAAAAGGTGGTCGGAGAGATTGACGTTCCGCTGATCGGTGGCGACTGGCGCAGCGAGATGCTTCGGCGCGCGAATTCTGCCCACTTGGTTTTGATGCAGCACCCCTGGGCGACCATGCTAATCGTCTCTCGCCCGAACGTCGGGCCGGTGATGCTACGGTACGTTGATGCGACGATCGGGTGTCTTGTCGAAGCCGGTTTTTCCTATGCCGATGCCGATCACGCGTGGAACGCGATCGATAGTTACACGTATGGCTTTACGCTACAGAAACTGAACTTTCCGTTTGCCCCGGAGGAGTACGCGGACGTCGCCAAAGAGTTTCTCCCGCAAATCCCACAAGATGGTTTCCCATATTTGCACAGGATGTCCAAAGAGATCATCGCGAAGAGCCATGACGGGGTGCATGATCTTCAATTCGGTTTGAACTTAGTTTTGGATGGTTTGGAATCGTTGCGGGGATAAAGGACGGGGGAACTGGCGTTGAAACTCACTTCCCATCGCCAAACACTCTTCGATTCATCCAACGCCTTTGCCCGTGTGCCTCAGGGATTTACTTTAGGCCGCAACACTGACATTTTGGGCGATGCGTTCTGTGCATGGCACGTATCTGAAGAATGCATTGGAAGTATGGGTTGGTAGGGCCAATAATAGGGAGTGTCCAGAATCGGTCCGGCTGATTGAGGTCGCACCACGATCCCTATTCTTTGGAGAGAACATGCCCCACACAAGATTTTTGTCTCGATTGATGTCGAGCTGCGCGGTGCTGTGCATCGCAACGTCGGTTTCTGCGGAAGACGTCCCCTCGTCGTCGGCCTCTGCGGCGTCGCCTCATGGTGCGGGAGCGTCGCTGGCGCAGTGTCCTGTTATGGGAAGTGCTGCAAAACCCGCCGGTACTGTCGGCGAAATGGCTTCTCACGTAGGAGCCATGACCGGCGGGAGTTACTCCAACCGTGATTGGTGGCCGAACCAGCTGAATCTACAAATCCTGCATCAGAATTCGCTCAAGAGCAATCCGATGGGCGAGGATTTCGATTATGCCGAGGAGTTTCAAAAGCTCGATCTGGCGGCGGTCAAACGGGACATCAAAGAACTGATGACCACGTCACAGGATTGGTGGCCGGCCGATTACGGTCACTATGGACCGTTCTTCATTCGGATGGCTTGGCACAGTGCCGGGACTTATCGAGTGACGGACGGACGAGGTGGTGCGGGCTACGGTACTCAACGTTTCGCACCGCTGAACAGTTGGCCGGACAACGCAAACCTGGACAAGGCACGTCGTTTGTTGTGGCCGATCAAGCAGAAGTATGGTCGGCAACTGTCGTGGGCCGATTTGATGGTGCTCACCGGTAACTGCGCGTTGGAGTCCATGGGATTTGAAACGTTTGGATTTGCCGGAGGCCGGGAAGACGTCTGGGAACCACAGATCGACATCGATTGGGGACCGGAGACGGAATGGCTCGGTGACAAACGTTACTCGGGCGATCGCGAATTGGAAAATCCTCTCGCCGCGGTTCAGATGGGGTTGATCTACGTCAATCCAGAAGGACCCAACGGCAAGCCTGATCCGATCGCGGCCGCAAAAGATATTCGTGACACCTTTGGTCGCATGGCGATGAACGATGAGCAAACGGTCGCGTTGATCGCCGGCGGGCACACATTCGGGAAAGCACACGGGGCGGCAACGCCTCAGGGCAACGTCGGACCGGAACCGGAAGGTGCGAGCCTCGAGGAACAGGGACTCGGATGGAAGAACACGTACGGAACCGGAAACGCGGGCGACACGATCACCAGCGGTTTAGAAGGTGCGTGGACGAGCACTCCGACCGAATGGTCCAACGGCTACTTCGAGAACCTATTCGAATACGAGTGGGAACTGACCACGAGTCCTGCCGGTGCCCATCAGTGGACGCCAAAGAATGGGGCGGCTGATGGGACGGTGCCGGATGCTCATGATTCGAGCAAGTATCACGCTCCGATGATGTTTACGACGGATATGGCGTTGAAGATGGACCCGATCTACGGGCCGATCTCCAAACGTTTCTACGAGAACCCCGATGAGTTCGAAGCCGCGTTTGCGAAAGCTTGGTACAAGCTGACCCATCGCGACATGGGCCCATACTCGCGATGCCTCGGCCCGGAAGTCGCGCCGCCGCAAATTTGGCAAGACCCGGTTCCCGAAGTCGAGCATGAACTGATTAACGACCAAGACATCGCGGCGCTGAAGGCGAAAGTGATGGCGTCGGGATTGTCGATTTCGGAGTTGGTTTCGACCGCGTGGGCGTCGGCATCAACGTTCCGTGGTACCGACAAACGTGGCGGGGCCAATGGGGCTCGGATTCGTTTGGCACCACAGAAAGATTGGAAGGTGAATGACCCGGAGGAAGTCGCCAAGGTCGTTGGTGTGCTCAAGAAAATTGGGGCGGAGTTCAATCAATCACAGTCCGGAAACAAGAAGGTTTCGGTTGCCGACATGATCGTGCTCGGCGGATGTGCTGCGATCGAGGCCGCTGCAAAGAACGCGGGATACGACATTGTTGTTCCGTTCGAACCTGGGCGTACTGATGCGTCGCAGGAGCAAACCGATGTCGAAGCGATGGCGGTTCTCGAGCCGACTGCGGACGGATTCCGAAACTACGTCGGAAGCGACGTCCGAACTCCACCGGAACAGTTGTTGATCGACCGAGCTCAAAAGTTGACGCTCACTGCACCTGAAATGACGGTGTTGATTGGTGGGATGCGAACACTCAACGCCAACACCGACGACATGCGACTCGGTGTGTTCACCAACAACACTGACGCATTGACCAATGACTTCTTTGTGAACCTGTTGGATATGGGGACGCAGTGGAAGAAGTCGGAAGTCTGCGAGCACTTTTACGAGGGTCGCGATCGTCAAAGTGGCGAGGTGAAGTGGCGAGCGACCGCGGTTGACTTGGTCTTCGGATCGAACTCGCAGCTTCGTGCGATCGCGGAGGTGTATGCGTCGGACGATTCGCAGGAGAAGTTTGTCAACGACTTTGTTGCCGCATGGAACAAAGTGATGAACGCGGACCGTTTTGACCTCGTTGATTCGCCGCAAATCTAGGTCATCTGTGATCAGATGAAACGAGTGATTGAAAACGCCTGACTTTGGGGCTGGATTCTGACGACTCCGGTCCCCTGGTCGGGTGTGTGATGTCTGCGATTGCACTGGCGTCGCTGCACGTTTTTGGAACGAGCGAATTGTCCTGTTTGCCGGGGCGAAGCCGCGTATCCAGCCGACCGGTTGATTCGTTTGCGGATCGAATCTAGATCACCGCCGCCTTCACCGCGTCGAGAACCGTTTGAGACATCTGCAGGGCCGGCGAAGCGAGGAATGCGAGGTTGCCCCAGGCGAAGCGTTGGCGGACATCGGGAGCGAGCGGCCACGTCGGAAGGTTCTCGAGTGATGCGATTTGTTCGATCAAGTCGCCACGTTCCGGGCCGTCGTCAAATGGATGGTGTTCTACCGCCGGCGACTGTTGCAATCGATACAATCTCGCGGACAACTCATCGACCCGCGACTGCATTTGCTTCTTTTGCGCCGACATCTGCTGATGAAAGAACCATAGCGGTAGTGCGAAGGTGAGCAGTTCGATACCGATCGTGACCAGGAAAAAGATCAGGTAGGTGTTCTTCCACTGGGCTTCGAAATCGGAGTCACTTCCCGGCCAGATTTTCGTCCAATTGGGCATGGCGAGCACCCAAAACGCGAAGAACAAAACCGGCAGTGCGGTAATGGTGGCTTGGTAAAAATAGTAGTCACCGATCGGGCGCAAACCGGCGGCGGAATCGGAGTGGCCCGGTATCAAAGTGAGCCGAATTCGTTGTTTGACGAGTTGTCTGCCGAAGAGTCCGTAAGCGATTCCACGCCCTGCGTAGCGGCCGACCAGTCGAGCGGCGATGACTTCGAGCATCACTTCGCCGACGAACCACAGCCGATCGATTCGCGGTGTGGAGTGCCATTGCTCGCCGGCGTAAACACCTGCGTACGAGGCGATCAACAGCAATGGGAGTATCAGGCTGCCTGCGGTTGCGGCGTTGCGGGCTCGTTTGCGAGTCTGCTCGAGGAGACGATCGAACTGCGTCTGTGAAGCCTCGATTGCGTTTCGTTTGTGAAGACGTTCGAGCATCGATTCGAATCGACCGCCGAGTCGGTTGGCGATGACAATTCCGACGATTAGCAAACACCATGCGGAGACGGATGCCCAGTTAGCCGGATCCATCGCGATTAACGAATCGCGGTGAATCGCAGACACGATCAGGAGCGAAATGCATGCGAACATGCACTCGACCTCCGGTTGTCGGTTTTTGTCGTGTGGGCCACGCATTTTCATCGCATCTGTCGGTTCAATCCTTTTCGGTCGCCGACGGAGCTCACATGGCTCGCTGTCATGGCACCCGGTACCGAAATCCGTACGCAATTTCGCGTCTCAGCCGCTAGGCCGAAAATCCGCGTCACGAACGCTGTTGCTTCCCCGACGGGCAAGCCAACTGCCGGTCCACTAGCGGACGATATGGGGTTCACCATCCGACACACCGGAGACGAGACGGATTTCCGGATTGTTGCGTGCTTGGCGCGGTGGCTGTTGTTGTCGCGGTGTCGCCGGTTCGGACGGCGTCTTCGCGAGCAACGTTTTCCGTTCAGGGAGTTCGAGCAGCAGCCGCATCATTTCTTCGGCGGCACCGGTGGCAACGCGTTGGATGGTGTCGCGGTCGGTTTCGTCTCCGAATTCGTACGTTACGGCGGTGACTCCCAGGGTGCGATCCACCCAGGCTTTGCTGGTGCTGCGGTGTGCGTTGTGGTTATCGTCGACGGCCACATCGTATCGCGGAAAACGGTTTTGGATCGCGGCAAACCACTGTCGGGTAAACCCGGCGGGGAAGACACGGTCGTTTGGTGCGGGGATGTAAAAGACATCGTCGTATGTGCTGTGAAAATCAACGAACAGGCACAACCGGTCTTCGCCGGACCGTCGGCACTGGAGCAGTTGTTTGCGAACGGCTTGCGTTTCCGGTTGAGTGAAGTGCGACCAGTCACGGTTTAGGTCGACGCCGTTGGCGTTGCACCGCCAATGGCCGTGGTGGACACCATCGGGGTTTACCGTTGGAACAACCAGAGCAGCGAATCGCTTACGAAACTTCTGTGCGATGTCCGAATCGCTCGCCAGGGCGTCCACGAAGTGCACCATGCCGATCGCGCCGGTGACTTCCGGTGGGTGTTGTCGAGCGATGAGGTAAACGTAATCGGGGTCGGCACTCTGAGTGATCGTCAATTGTTCGACATCGCGGCCTTGGACTGATCGGCCGATACGTTTTTTGTCGACATAAGGCAACCGAGTGAGTTGGTTGGACCACTGCGAAATCTCATCGGTGGAGAGTAACTCTTGACCGGCGATCCACAAAGGTTCGGCATCAACAGGAATTCGCATCTCGACGTCTTGGCCGGAGTTGCTCGCGCTGCTGATCAGTTCGGTTGCCGACTGCCAGGTTTCTCCGTCGCGGCTGATTTTGGGTTCGTAACGGTGCGAACCACCGACGTAGTGCAACAGCACGCGGATGGTTTGTTTGCGTTGAGATTCAATACGAAAGGCGTACCAGGCGCTGTCGTTGATCGGATCGGATTCCGGTGCGATGGTGATCGCGAACGTGTCGTCGTTTATTTGGCTACAGCGATTCATCCGCCCACCGGGGAAAGCGCTGGTGATCAGGACGTCGCCGTTGCGGCTGCGGAAGTCCGCGTCACCGCGTCGAAGGTCGGTGTCAGCGGCCGTGCCGTATTCTGCTGAACCGAACAGCGCCGCGTACACGCAGAGAGCCCATGCGGTCAGCAGTGTGGGGCGTTGAACGAGCGAAAAGAAAGCGAGGGCGTTCCGGTGTCGGGATCTCATGCTCGGCACTCCATGCCAATTCAATGTTCGTACAGTGCCGGCCGTTGGTGGTCGACACGTGGTTCATTTCATGTGACCCACACGAGGTTTGCATCGGTGGGGAACCGACAACCTGTGTAGTGCGCGTTTCTCGTCCGGTGGTCGATGGCGATACGTCGATCGTCGAATACCGAATGAGAATCAACCGGCCACCGCAGGGCCACCCGGGGAGGTTGGAGTGGGCCGGCTAGATGTCGTCGCCGCGCAATTCATTGCAAGACACGAGTTTTGCTGCAAAAAACGAAGCGACCGCCTGACTGTAGGAAAACCACCACGACCACGGCAAGGTCAACCGGCAGGGTGTTGATAGGGGGCGCGGTAGGTGCGTTTCAGGGCCGCGGTGGCTTCCGCGTCGCCTGGAATGGTGTGGGTGACGGGATCAAACGCGAGGGTTCGACCGAGCTGCATTGCGTTATTGGCCATGAAACACGACGCGCTGCTGATGTGTCCCTGTTCGATGTCCGCTACCGGTTTGCTGCGGTTGTCGATCGCGTTTAGGAAGTCCCGCATGTGTCCTCGGATCGCCGAGGCGACGTGCAGTTCCATCTTCCAATCTTTCACGTCGGACTCGTCGCTGGGGTATTTGTCCAATTCGATCAGAGGTTCGCCGCTGAGTTTCTTCCCGCCCCCGCGTGGTTCGAAATCGTAACGTTTCACGCTGAGTTTTAACGTGCCTCGGTCGCCATAAAGAATCGCGGCCCAGGGATACTGAGGGTCGGGAGTGTTGCCCCAACTGCGATGAGTCCAGACCACGTCGAGTTCGTCAAAATCGAACGTGGCGGTTTGCGTGTCAGAGGTGTTGGCGATCGATTCGGTTTGCACCTGGATGCCTCCCACGCTGCTGATCCGTCGCGGCCAACCGAGTCCGAGTTGCCACCGAACGAGGTCGAGCATGTGCACACACATGTCGCCGACGATCCCGTTGCTGTATTCCATAAACGCTCGCCAAGAACGAGGATGGATGACTTCGTTGTATCCTCGCATCGGAGCCGGGCCGGTCCATGTTTCGAAATCGAGATGCGGTGGCGGCGCGATGATGGGCGGGTTCTTGTTGGCTCGCATATGGTAGTAGCAGCACACCTCGGCGAAGGCGACGTTGCCGAGCAAACCTTCCTCGACGACTCGTTGTTTGGCTTCGATCAGGTGCGGCGTGCTCCGACGCTGCGTCCCGACCTGCACGACACGTCCGTTCGCGCGAGCTGCGTCGAGCATCGCTTTGCTTTCGAGCGTATCGACGCCGGTCGGCTTTTGCACATAAACATCCGCGCCGGCGTTCACCGCGGCGATCATGGGCAGCGCGTGCCAGTGATCGGGCGTGGCGATCAGGACAATGTCGAGGTCTTTCTCGGCCAACATGTCGTGATAGTGAGCGTACGTTCGAGGCCGGTTTCCCGACTTCTGACGCGACGCCATCAGGTCCGCGCACTCCTGCAGCAGTTTTGAATCAACATCGCATAACGAGACGACTTCGACCGGTTCGACCTTGAGCAACTGCAACAGGTCACATTTGCCGTACCAACCGCATCCGATCAAACCGACACGGCGTGGTGATGATTGAGGAGCCGCGTACGCCCGGCTCGCAATGGCGGTTGCGGTCGATGCGGCGAGCGTTGAACGGGTGAGGAATG
>JBICHZ010000394.1:0-4111 GCA_043101355.1 Rhodopirellula sp. JB044 | reverse complement strand
CTTCCTATCTGTCGACCCGCTCAATCACGACTGTGATTGGTGCATCACCCTTCCTGGATGACCGGCCCGCTCGCGTGGGACGACTCAAGGGCTCGCGGGTCTCCGCAAGAGCTGAAGGCCGAGCGTCAACGAAAAGCGGCGTCCGATTCCGAATGGGAACCGCACGCCGCCGTGTTGAAATCGCGTGGACCGTTTCGTCGCGACGGGCCGTTAGAACACGCCGCCGGTTCCGCCCCCGGTTCCACCGCCAATACCGCCCGTGCCACCGCCAGCACCTCCACCGGTTCCGCCACCCTCTTCACCGGTGACGAAGTTAAACGTCGTCACGTCCGCGATTTGGATGAACTGCGGTGCAGGACTGATTCGCACGTAACGACGGTCGGCGGAGATAATCGCCAGGGCGAGCATCGAAGCACCTTCGGGAATCGTCGTGATCTCAGGACGATAACCGACCGCACCTTGCGGGAAGAAGCCACGTCCGTTGTTTCCGTTGATTGCATTCGGGTTGTTTCCCCCACCTGCATAGTACGGTGACGACGAACTCAGCGAAGGATAGTCACGCAGGAATTCCTGCATGATCTCGCCATTGCTGACCCCACCGCCTGCATCGGGACCTGCGAACTGGCCGAGCACCTCGCGACCGGCTTTGCGACCGAAGTCCTGCAGGTGAGCGAGCTGAGCTTGGGCGAGTTCCTCTTTACGCTGTCCCGACTTGACCTCGAAGATCACCAACGCGTTCTTCTCCATCAACGGAACTTGTTGACGAATGAATCGCTGGGTCGGACGACCGACATCGGTGAGGATCTCGACGGTGACCTTTCCGGTCGCGACGTTGCCCCAAATCCGACGCAGCATGACGCGGTATTCACCGCTGAACCCACGGGGACACAAATAGGTTTCGCAGACTTGACCGGTCGGGTCATCGGCAGCGCCCGGGAACGAATCACCCAACAACGTACCGCCACCAGGGCTGGTCGGTGTGTCGAGAGAGCAAACCGTACCGGCAGGTTCTTCCACCGAGAGATCCACGTCTGCGTCACCGGTCCAGCAAACACGAACGATCGCGTCATGAGAGGATGCACGGCGAAGTGCTTCGCTGAACTGCGATGCGCCTTCGGTGTCCCCTTTTTCGATCAATTCTTGATGCGTCGCGCGGGCCAGCAAGCGAGCTTCTTCAACCAGCGGTTGCATTTTTGCCTGCCATGCTTGGCCGAGCACTCCTTCACAGGCCCACGCCAAGTCTTCGGTTTTCCCGAGTCGTTTGGCAAGGCGAAGACCGGTCACATAAGGCTCGCGACGATCTGGATCGACAGCGGACAGTTGACGACACAATTTCATGGCCGCCGCATCGCAGCGGATCGCTTCGAGACGTCCGATGACATTGAGAACATCGTCCGGGGTTTCGGCAAAGTCGACTGCGGACAGCAATGCCCGTTCGATCTCGGCTTCGGGAGCGTTCGTTGCCGCGAGTGCGATCGCGTAGGCTTGGTACATCCACGGTTGAATGTGTCCGGCCGAAATGGCCCCGCCGATCACAGCACGAATTTCTTCGAACTTCGCAACCGCTTCCGCATCGTCACCCGATTCCTGCAACGAAGAGGCTTTGACGTTGAGTTCACCGACAGTTGCTTTGACGCGTCGGTCGAGCACCGTCAATTGCTCCGGCGAATCAATTTTCAATCCGGCGAAGTAAACACGCCACAGGTCTTCGAGCGTCTGGCCTTCTTTCGCCTTCAGGCGGATCGGGCCGTAATCGTTCGGGTCCTGCGACAACTGCGGTTTGCGAGCGGTCTCTGGGCTTGCTTGCGTTGCAGCGGGTTTCGCGTCGGAAGACGAAGCATCGATCTGCGGACGGTTGGCTTTGTCTTGGAGCGAGACGTCGTCAGGAACGACGAACATACCGCCGCCCATGCCGCCGCCCATACCGCCGCCCATGCCGCCGCCCATGCCGCCACCCATGCCGCCCATGCCGCCGCCCATGCCACCGCCCATGCCGCCGCCCATGCCGCCGCCCATGCCACCTCCCATGCCGCCACCGAGGGCGATCACAGGAACGACAAGGTCACCGACCGGATAGACTTTGGTCACGAGGTTCGTGTTGGCGTCATCCTCCGTGGTAATGTTGAGGACTTCGTCCTGAATCATGTAAGTCAACTCGAGGTCACGAAGCATCAATCGCAGGAACGAACGAAGCGAAACGTTCTCGAGCGAAATGTCGACCGGGGTGTCCTCGGTCAAACCGTTGCCTTCGATCGCGGTCCGGTTGATTCGGATCGGAATGTCGTGAGCTTCGGAAAGAACACGGATCGCTTCGTTAAGTGGCGTCTCCGGGAAACGTTGTGACGTTTCATCATCGAGCGTTGCTTCGATCCGGCGTTCGGTTTCGCTGTCACCGACCAACTCGATCGCACCGTAGCGTTCGATACGCCGGCGGCTGAGTCGTTGCCAAACGTCAGCATCGGGATAAACGATTGGTGGCTCGTCGACAAACGGGATCGCGGATTTGAGCACCAACGAGAACGCATCGATAAAGTTACGCTCGCGGAGTTCGCGATAACGTCGGTCACGTGCGTACGTTTGCAGCCACAAGGTTTGGTCCGTGACGTGACGACCGAGAACACTGTCGTCGGTAATCGTGTCACCGGCGATCTTCGCGATCTCGAGAGAAACGCCGCCGTCCGCTTCGGTGTAACGACCTTCATCGATCAATGCGTTCATCTGAGCCGACAACGTCTTCAAGCGGGCTTCGCGTCGAAACGTTTCATCGAGAAGCCGAGCCGATGCGGTCGCACCCGCCGAGACCGCCTGCAACGAGACCTGCTGTTCGAGAAAAGCGGCTTCACGTGCGGACGCGATTTGGATCGACGCTCGGACCTCTCCCATCAACTCGCGACGGAGTTGTGGATCGATATCCGGTGTGGACTCAACACGTGCGAGCAAACTCTTCAGACTGCCGGCGACGCCGACAGGGTCTTGGCGAATCAGCCGTCGAGCTTCGCGAAGTTGTGCGCGGACTTCCGCACGCAAACGACCTTCGGCGCGACTGCGGAGCGAATCCACGCGGTCGAGCAACTCGCCGCCCGATTCACGCAGTTCGTCATCACCGACCGGCATTCCAAAGTTGCCGCCTGGTGCGAGCATCGACGGACGTCCGCCACCCGGTGCGACGCCGCTGGGCGCTTCGAATGTAGGAGGAGTCGTCGGTTGAGGATCGACCGTGGCTTCCCCACCGGCACCAAATGGATCGTCAACGCCGAACGTGTCGTCGCTCGCGGTGGGGGCTGCTGTTTCGCCCGCCATCGGTGCAGCCGGTTCGCCTACACCGAACGGATCGTCGGCTGGTGCCGGGTCTTCCGCAGGGGCCTCAAACGCCGGCTCGTCCGCCATCGCATCACCGAACGGATCGTCAGCCGCAGGGGCAGGTCCCGCGTCGCCGGCCGGTTCAGCAGAACCATCGGCGGCGCCGAATGGATCATCGGACATCGCATCCCCGTCTCCGCCAAAGAGATTGTCGAACGGGTTCTCATCAGTCGGGTTTTGAACGATGAGCGTTTGGTCGGAAGGGCTCGACATCTTCAAAATGGCTTTCGCATTTTGATTGTTAGGGTCGTCTCGCAACGCCTTCTCCGCCACCGCTTTGGCGCCTCGCCGGTTGCCTTGTTGCAACGCCATGCTGCCTGCCTCGGCCAACGCCTCGGCACGATGAGCAAGCATTTGAGCCGTTTGTCGCAACATCGGTGAACCGGCGGTCGGCAGCAACAACCCGCGGCTATCGCTGTGCTCGGAAATCAAACCGGGCAGGAAAGCCATGTCCGGATGACTGTCTTCGATCTCACCGGTGAGCCACAACGTGATCGCTTTGCCAGCGACATCGCCTTGGATCGTTAGCGTCAACTCTTCGCTCGGTACCGAAACGCTGCCGATCAGAATCGAATCGCGATCGAGTCGCAGAGGCGGCAGGCGATCGCCGTGAACCCATTTAACCGAATCGGAACTCCCGCTGGCGTCCGCGACGGTGTCGATCCAAATCGGGCTCATCTTTGCCGAGTCCGCAATGCCTTTGGCGATCACCGCTGGACCACCCACGGTCGCATCGTCACCGACTACGCCG
>JBICHZ010000393.1:0-21824 GCA_043101355.1 Rhodopirellula sp. JB044 | reverse complement strand
ATCTTCCGGGGGGCAGCCTGGCGTCGAGCGGGGACACCAGCATTTTTCTTAACGGGGGAATGCTCGGCTCGGCAACACCGCCGCCACACATACCCGCCAGCACCAACCCGCCCGAGGATCTTTCGTTTCTCGAACCATCGGACGACCCGGCGTACCACGGGAAGTTGCAACACTTCCAAATCGCTCGGGTTATCGGACGCGGCGGTATGGGAGTGGTTCTCGAAGGCTTTGACACGCACCTGCAACGCAGCGTCGCGATCAAGGTGTTGAACGCACAGTATCAACAGAACGATCTTGCGCGGCAGCGGTTCTGCCGTGAAGGTCGGGCCGCCGCAGCGATCTCGCATGAACATGTCGTGCAGATGTTTCAAGTCGCCAAAGCGAACGACGATGGCATTGCTTATCTGGTGATGCAGTTGATCGACGGCGAGACGTTGGAAAATCGGCTGCGTGAAGGCCAACCGTTGCCGTCTAGCGAAGTGGCTCGGATCGGGATGCAGACCGCCGCGGGGTTGTCCGCTGCGCACAAACGCGACATGGTGCATCGCGACATCAAACCCGCGAACATCATGATCGAGTCCGAAACGAACCGGGTGAAGTTGACCGACTTCGGGCTGGCTCGGACCTCTGACGATGTCAAACTGACCAAGACCGGGATGGTGACCGGTACGCCGCTTTACATGTCTCCCGAACAATCCGTCGGCGAAGAGGCGGACGAACGCAGCGATCTGTTTTCTCTCGGTGCGGTGATGTATGAGATGGCGACGGGTGTGCCCCCTTTCCAGGCCCCGTCGGCTCTCGGGGTGATGCAGCGAATTGTCAATCACCATCCTGAACCGCCGCACAAGGTTAACCCGGCCGTCACGAGGCCATTGTCCGATCTGATCATGTCGCTGCTCGAGAAGTCGGCCGACGATCGTCCGGAATCGGCTGCCGAGGTGGCGACGGCACTGGCGTCGATTGTCAGTGAATACGGTCCGATCTCTCCGCTGCAGGTGCCCAGCATCGCGGCCAGTGAAGTGAAGAAACTCTCGGGCAGCTATCGACGTGGCGAACGTCGGTGGGCTATCGCAGCATGGGTCACCGCGGCGCTAGCGATCATGGTCGCCTTGGCGAGCTTTATGATGATGCGTCCGGATCTCGGTGATGATTTCCCTTCGGTCGTGTTGCCGGATAACCCGGGGACGGTTTGGGCCTCTGACTTCTCGCCCGATGGCGGTTCGATCGCTTCGGCGGTGGAGGACGGGAGTGTGCGGATATGGGACGTCGGCACGCAAACGCTGAAAAAGAGTTTTAACGCGCACCGTGACTTGGTGTGGTCGGTGGCCTATCACCCGACGCGTCCGATGCTGATGACCAGCGGAGGCGACGCGATGATCAAACTATGGGATACGAAGAATTACGAAGTCGCCAAAGAGTGGAAGGCGACCAGTTCGGTTCGCGGTGTGGCGTTCTCGCCGGACGGCAATCGGGTCGTGGCCGGAGACCGCGACGGTGTGCTGCACGTTTGGGACATCGACAGCGGTGATGAGGTGGCTTCGGTCGAGACGCCGGGATCGATCCTCGGTGTGGATTATTCGGCCGACGGAAGGTTGGTCGCCAGCGTCGGGCATGACAAGGTTGTGCGATTGTTCGACGCGGAAACGTTGGAGGAACGGCAGTCGATGTCGGGGCATGACGGGGTCATCTACAACGTCCGTTTCGCGCCGACGGGGCCGTTGGTCGCCACGGTCGGTTGGAACAAAAACGTGCGCGTTTGGAACAGCGAAACCGGTGCCGAAGTGTTGAACCTCGAGGGCAGTGAGGGCGATGTGTGGAGTGTGTCGTTTTGCACCGACGCATCGCACTTGATCACCGGCGAGCAAATGGGCGCCGCTCGCGTTTGGGATCTGATGGCCGGCAAGCCGGTTGCGACTTTGCGTGGGCACTCCTCGGCGGTCTACAACGTCGCGCTCAATCCCGCGTCGCATCACATCGCCACCAGCAGTCGGGATGGAACCGTGCGGGTGTGGGACATGAGCTGCGTCGCAAAGTAGTCTCGCGAAATACCGCTCAGCCGAGCCTTCAGCGCACGAAACCCGAGATCGGTTCCTGTGATGTTCGCGGCGGGCGGCTCGGCTTTCTCGCGGAGATTTTCGGCGGGGTTTGTGGACATCGACCGCCGAGCGGCGTTTTCGCGTCCGGAGGGTTTCTGCGGGCGAATGGATTCTCTCGTGTGGCCCCTTTTAAGTCCGTGCGGTTCTTTGGGGGGCACTGAGATCGTGCATACGGACGTGCGTTAGTGCACATCAGTGCGCTGGCCGTTTGTTTCGGCCAGATCCTCTATAATTGCCGGCGGCGTGCGTCGGGTTCGCGGGCTCCCGTGCCGCACACGAAATCGGTTCACGCACAAACGCGCCGCGAAAACACGGACACGAGGACGAAGAAAACGGCACCACGAAGAAAACGGGGACATGCAAGAGATGCAAGCCAACGAATCGGGGGGGAGGCGGGATTGCGGATCGAGCAAAAGTTCGAGCCGGCAACCGATTTTGTGACCGCATTCGCGGTCAAAGCGACATGTCTAGAGATAAAGCGACATGACTAGAGAAGAAGAGGGTGGCTGAAGGGACTCGAACCCTCGACCTTCGGAATCACAATCCGACGTTCTAACCAACTGAACTACAACCACCGCAACATTTTCGGCGAGGAACGCGACGGAATCGCCGCTCACCGATGGCAGAAACAATATCTTTCCCGTTCCGGTCGGTCAATGGCTCTGGAGCGAGAACTAATCGCAAAAAAATCCGATTTTATTCATTTAGGAACTATGCCGAATCGGGTCGTGACGCGAGTATATCCGGACAACAAGATTTATTTTGACGAAGGGGCGTGTTTCGGTCATGAATCAGTGGGAAGACTACTCCGGCGACGATTGGATGCGTCCGAGCAGTTCTCGCGAAACCAGGGTAAAGGTCGATCTCGCACGAGCAACCAAGGGGATTGCGAAGCGGCCACGGTTGGAAAAAGCACCGTGGAAAGCGGGAGACCTGATTGCCGGTTTCGAGTTGCAAGCCTTGATCGGTTCGGGGTCTCAGGGTTGGGTCTATGAGGCTCGCCAGGTGGCGACGGACAAGGTTGTGGCCCTGAAGCTGTTTCCGGACGTCGATCCGAAAGACGCGGTGCGTTCAAAAACCGGATTCCGCCGGATGAGCAAACTGCAGCACCGGGGATTGGTGCGGTTGTACCGGATTCACCACGAAGACGACGTGCTCGCGTTTTCGATGGAGCGGATCGAAGGCGAGAATCTGGTGCGAGTCCTGCGGTATTGGAAACAACTGCCGATCGCGGAGGCGTGCGAGAAATTGGTGGAGATGTTGCGTCAGGTCGGGGCCGCGCTCGCGTGGACGCACGCCAACCAACTCGTTCACCGCGACATCAAGCCGACGAATCTGATGTTGACCTCCGAGGGCAACCGGTTCGTCATCGTGGACTGTGATTTGGCAGGCGAGTTCGAGGCAGAATACGATCCGGAGAACATCCGCAACTACCTGATATGGACCCCGATGTACGTCGCGCCCGAGGTGCTCAGTCGGCAGTCGTATTGCCCGGCGAGTGATATCTTCAGCTTGGGCATGGTCGCTCTCGAGGCGATGCGTATGTTTTCATCGGCAGAACGTCGTCGGGAGCGGGCCGGTGTCGATGGGGAACCATCCCCGAGCGAAAATAACGACTCGCAAGAGGTCGCGATTCCTCGTGATGAAAAGAGTCGCGAAACGGACGAGGCACACATTGCCACGGCGATGTCGGGATTGCATTCGGCCATCCCAGAGTTCCTGGTCGACTTTGTCAACGAAATGTTGTCGCATGACGTAGGTGACCGCCCGCCGGCGATGTCGCTCAAACGTCTCGGTGAATCATCCGAACTCGCTATCCCGAGTCTGAGCCGCAACAACTCCTCGGCACGTGCGTATCGTTTGACGGAGTCGGCACGCGATGCCGAGATGATGACGTTTCGAAAGTGGTGTCATCAGGTACTCGGCGGTGAAATGTTGCGGCTGCATATCGACGGTACGTCGGGGATCGGAAAGTCGACGTTCTTGCGGATGGGACTCGAACGACTGCGATCGCAATCATGGCCGATGGTTTTCGTTGCCACATGCCAGCGGTACGAGCCTCGCCCGTTGCAGGCGTTTAGTCAGATCGCCGACGAGATTGTGATGCGTTTCCGCCGAGGTGGGATTGAGAAGATATTCGTCGATTCGGTGAGCGAGTCGATCCTCCGCAGTGTGCTGCCGAGTTTCGAAGAGATTCTCGAGGTCGATTGGGGCGAAGCACCGATTGTGACTTCACCGACGCGGCCCGGCGGGTTGGAAGCGGCGATGAAGGTCCTCAATCAGATGCGTCAGATGGCGCCGGTGTTTTTCGTCATCGATGATGTGCAGTGGGCTGACCAAGATACCGTCGAGGTCCTCGATTACTTGCAGGCCAACGCAGGACTGCGACACGGCCCGCCGCAGTATCAAGGGTTCGGGTTGATCACGGTTTCGCGTTCGGAAGGGGACCTGCAAAAACAGTCGCCGGATGTTTCCATCACGTTACCACCGCTGCGCCAAGAACTGATCTCCGAGGCGATTACTAACGAAGCCCTAAAGAACGGATTGACTCTCTCGCCCGAGCAGTTGCAGGCGCTTGCCGAGCAGATCGATGGCCAGCCCTACCGCCTCGAAGCTTACCTGAACGAGTTGTCGCCAACCGGGATGTTGTACCAGGGGCTCCACGCCGATGTCGGCGGTCGTGATCACGTTGGCGTCAATGGCGATCTCGGCGATGCGTTGCAGGCGGGGGTCTCGCACGCTCCTGCCGGTCAGGTGTTCACGCCTTCGATCGAGGAGGTTTGGCAGCGGCGGAAGGATCAATTGAGTGAGCCGGTTGCGGAGTTGCTCGATTTGATTGTGATCGCGGGGCGTCAGGTTACCTTTGAGGAACTCAGTGCTCTGCACACGAACATCGCATTGCTCGAGTCAGAACTCGATGAACTCGTTGACAACGGGTTGGTGTTTCGCGACGGCAGCGACGGTCAGTACATTCGGGTTTGGAACGATCAGTTATCCCGTCAACTGCTCGAACAGATTCCTGACGGTCATTCCCGCCACCTGCATCGCAAGTGGGCAGAGGGTTTGGTCAGTGAAGGTCTCTCCGCCGGACGGATTGCCGAGCATTACGAGAAGGCAGGCGACGAACAGCAATTTGTGGTGTGGGCAAAGCAAGCCGCGGTGCAGGCGTTGCAGGTCTACGCTGACATTGAGGCGGGGAAGTGGTATGCCGTCGTCGCCGCGCATACACACGGCGATGAACGTATCGACGCGCTGCGTCATGCTGCCGAATCGATGCAGCGGGGCGGCCGCATGTTCGAAGCGGCGAACTACTATCGAGAGCTCGCCAACTCATACACCGGTCAGGCCCGACTCGAGTCGGAATTGGAGGCGATTCACTGTTCGATCCGATCGGGGCGGTTTGCCGAAACGATCGATCTGCTCGACCCGCTTCTCGAGCGGCTCGAGTTGCCTCGTCATAAACCGGTTTGGCAACATAAACTTTCGCTCGTTTGGAAGATGCTCCGTATGACATTCTCGAAGGTGAACTTCGAGTTGTCGGAGTCGCATAAGGTTCCCCTGCGTTCGCAGTTGCATGCCAACCAAATCTCGGCCTGCCAAGCCTTGGTCCGCCCGCTGAGCGTGATCGATAACTGGCTCGCCGCAGAACTGAGTCTCGTGAACCTGAAGAATGTCGCTAGGTTTGGGGCGCGAACCGAACAACTCGAGGTGTTGATCGGACGAGCCGTTTTTGAATCCTACCTTCCCGGTCGAAAACGGCGTGAAGCCCAAGCCGCATTGTCCGATTTGGGGGCCCGTTTGAATGACGCCGATTCACCGGCCGCTCATGGTGACGTGCGTGCGGGAATGGCGTGGGCGGCAGCGTTAGGTGGGCGATGGACCGAGGCGATTGAGCGGGCGCAAGAGAGCCGGCAGTTCTATTCGCAAAGCGAACACCATCGCGGTTTCGAGATTGCTCACACGAGTTGCTGCGAGTCGATCGGGTTTTTCCAAACCGGTGAATTGAAATCGTTGGCTGAGATGATCGACGATATGCAAAACGAGGGGCGAGCAACCAAAGATCTCTTTGTCTTAACGATGGGGACCCTCGGCTACAGTTCGGTTGCCTTTTTGATGCGAGATGATTTTGCATCGCTCGACGCGAACTTTGAACTCGTCATGCCGAGTATGGATAAGGTCGGCGATGACGCCTTCGCGTTGGTGACGCAGATCGAAAAATTGTTGCGAGTGACCTATGTCAATTCGCCGGAGCAGATCGAAGCGAAGCTGTCCGAGGTCTTGCCGGTCTGTCGCGGGTCGGTCTTCTACCGCATCCAAATGATCAAGACGCTCATTGTCGAGTTGAGCGTGGTTGCACGGCTGAGTCCGCTCGCTCAAGGGGGCACCGCACGCCTGCGTGCCTTTCGGCGTGATCTCAAGATCCTTCGAGCCCAGCAGAGTGAGTCGTTTTCTCTGAAGGCGGACTTGGCCGAAGGAATCGCGTTGTCGCGATTGCCGCGCCTGTTCGGACGCAACGAAGAGCTGACAATAATCAAGGCCAAGCGTTTATTGCATTCGGCGATGAAGTCCGCCGAGAACCTGAACATGGTTCCGTCCGCGCTCGCGGCGAAGGACGAGATGGCACGGCTATCGGGTTCGAAGGATCCGTCCGAACTCGAACATCACCTGATCGAACATGGCGTGGCGGACCCGGTCGCGTTCGCGCGGTTGTACCGCGGCGGACTCGAATAGTCGAGCGGCATCGGCGATGCCGGTTCTCAGAACGCCTTAGGCAGCCCGGCGGTAGCTCTCGTTGGACGTGACCGGAATGCGAATGGATTCCGTTTGTTCGTCGGATCGCAAGACGGAATCGTTGCGAATGCTCTTGGAGATCGAGTTCTGCGCGAGCGGTGCCGTTGCTCGTCGGATCGCCGAGCCCATCCCGTAGGAGAGAGTCGTGGCGAGCAAGCGAGCGAAACTTTTACCCCATCCGCCTGACCCGAAGTGGTCGGCGATTGCCTGCAGGCGACGGTGGTTGGTATCGACATCGTATGCGTAGTCGCCCATTGACGAGTCGTCGTCACCGAGGCGAACGGTGCAGTCACGGCTGACGACGCATCGCCATCCGGCCTGTTGAGCGAGCAGGCAATAGACCATGGACGTTTCCACGATCTCTTCGCTGCTTTGCCGCGACCGTCCGTTGCCGCGGAGCGAACCGGTCAGGCTGCGAAGAAGATCGCGGCGCCAGAAACTCGTCGTCAAAAAGCCACCTTCGGCCCGCGCGTCTTTGCCCGAGGTGATCGAGTTGTTTCCGGCAGCGACCATTTCGCATGCGCTGCGGGACGAGCGTTTCCAACCGGCGTTGACGATCTCGTCGCAGCCATGGGCGCGGACGACCGGCACGACGATCCCAGCATCGTGGTGCTCGAATTCCAATAGCGCGCGATCTGCCCAATCTTGCTCGACGATGTGACCGTCGCCTACGACGTGGACGAAACGTCCTTTGGCGACCGATGCGGCTTCGCCGACTTGCTGCGTCACGTTCTCGGTGCCTGCATCGATGAATTTGACTTCATCGGCGAGTTCGAACGGATCGTCATAGTTTCCCGCGTGCGGAACGACTACCTCGCACGCATCGGGCCGGTGTTGCAACACGCTGACGAGTGAACTTTCAAAAGAAGCCGTGTCTCCGCAGTGAGGAACGACAATGGTCAACCGCGGGATCGTAGGGAACTTTGGCACCGCTGCACCTGCATGGGGTCACATTCGAAAAAATAGCCTCGGTTCGCTCGTGAGGGAGCGAAACCGCCGGTGTCTGAATCGCGCAACAATGCGACAACGACACTGCACTATGGGTTTCGGAATCGACCGGTCATGTGGTTGAGTCGATTGTGAGGGGACCTGTTGAAATGCGATAAGTCTCGACCGACCGACTTTGCATGAATCCGCTAACCGTTAGTCTTTACCAGTCGCAAGGTCGGGCTTATGAACAGCGGTAAAGTTTAACGGCATGTTCACGGTACCATATGGCTGCTGCAGCCAACTCTTCGTGGCGGGGGTGCTCTTTCTGCGCCGCCGGTTCCATCAGTACCATCTCAATGCGGTTGGCAAACTGGTGCAGCGTTTCGCTGTCGCGGCGGACCCACCCCCATCGACGCAATCGTCGATCCATCGACCGTCGGGCTGCGGCGAGTGCGGCAGACTGTGAATCGGAGTCGCCACTGCGTCGCCGCCACCAAAGCCATCCCAGCAGGAACGCCAATAGCGGCAGTTGGAGGACGCGGAAAAACAATGCCAACGCATCGGTGACCCGTACCGACATCAAATTTCCCCACGCCGATGAAAACCATCCTGAGTGAGTTGCGTCGTCCTGTTGATAACGGCGGCTCAGGTCAATCGTCGCTTGGGCGGTATTGGTGGGGGTGAGTGTTTGGTAGACCCGCCCCGGCGTTGCTTCCAAGGCGTGCCATCGGTGGTGCTCGTCGTCGTAGTACTCCACCCATGCGTGTGCGTCGCGATTCCTGGCGATGAAATACTCCTCGCTGTCACTGATTTCATCCATCACGTATCCCGTCACGTAGCGTGCGGGAACCCCTTGGCTGCGGAGCATCAATGTGGATGCCGATGCGAATAACTCGCAGTGGGCGGGGTGACGTGTCCGCAGGAAGTAACTGATCGGGTCAACGCCGGACGGTGCCGACTCGGTTTGCAGCGTGTAGGAAAAGTTGTTTTGAAAGAAGGACGCGATCCGGTCTGCCTTGCCGTGAGCGGACGCCGCGCCTTGGCATATTTCGGTGGCCAAAGGGGTGATGATACTGGTCAGGGAATCATCGACGGACGTCATCAAGTCACGGGCTCGTTCCGTCAGGCGTTCGCGTCGGGGCATCGCGGTGACGCCGGCAACCCACGGCTGCGATGTGTCGATCCCACGGTCGATCAGTCCGTGTGATGTGACTCCGACGCGATCACCGCGGGCTTCGACCCAGCTCGTCGCCGAGGGTAGGAAGATCATCGCACCGCGTTCGGGTTGGCCGTGAATTTCAACCGTCGCGATGACGCTCGATTCGAGATTGTTCGGGGCGAACGCGTCTTGGTGATCCGCAGAGTGTGAATCGGCAAGATGATCGCGGTCGCGGTGTGATCGTCGGTTGCGCCGCGCCGAAACGAGTTCATAAACGGCGCCGGTTTCGCCGTTCGCAACGAGTGAGAATCGCGACCGAAAACCGGGCTCGCCCTTCTTCAGCGGGACCGTTGCGTCTGATAAACGGATTGCATGTTTGGCACGGTAAACATGTTCGACGTTGTCGTCTTCATCGGTCAGTAGCCACCGTCGCTGGCTCCTCCATGAACGTTGTTGGTATTCGTCGAACACGTTCCCTCGTAGGTATCCGGGCGACGCGTTGCAGTAGCCTAGCAGGGCCAGCCCTTCCGGGTCGTTCAGAATGCTTCGTCGGACACTACCGAGTCGGTGTCCCGAAACGTATCCGCCGCTGGAGACAGGGAGTCCCGTGTCGGTGTCTTCGAATCGGTCCTTCAGTTGTGCGAAAACTTCCGCCTGGACATCGGGCAGAATGACTCCGGTTATTTGCGTGATTGCCGAGGCAACGATGAGGACCAACGACAACGTGGCCAACGTGTATGGCCAACGTTCGTAGTGAAAACTACGGTTGCCTTGTTCACGGGCGAGGTGCGGTTGTTTTTGTCGTGACAGGATAATCTGCGCCGCCACGACGAAGCCGATCATGCTGGCCAGCCCCACTGCTGTTTGTGCGGGAAGAGATCGACTGACGCCCCCGCCTGCTACGGAAACGAGCACCGCAACGAGCCCCGCCACGAGCATGGTGACGTGTCCACGGTGCGGCCAGATCGCCCAAAGGATGCAGAGAACCGCGACGCAGTAATGAGCGATCACGTCGACCGCCAACATCAGCAGTCCGGACACATCGGTGAAACCTTGCTGCATCCGCCACTGGAACGTTGCGATCAATGCACCAATCAACAACGCCGCGAGTGCCAAGCCTTCGGCGAGCAACCGCCACCACTTTTTGCGTGCACGGGATTGAGGGTGTGATAGCGCGACCGGTGTCGCACGACGACTGTCGACAGCGAGTCCCACAGCAATCGACGCGATCACCAATGTGATGCACAGTGACGTCGTGGTGAATGTTTGTCCGACAAACAAACTGACGGCTGCGATCACACAGCCGAGGAGGAATCGGTTGTCGAGCCATCGATAGTCGGAACTTTGCCCTGCCGAACTCATCATGCGGACGCCTCCATCGGGCGGCGAGTGGCAACCTGACCTTTGGCGCGGCCCATGGCGTGTACCGGTTGTTCAGGACCATCAACCCGTTCCATTTCAATCCGTTCGATTGCCTGATGAGTGACCCACCGCGTACCGATCGGCAATGGCATCGGGGACTTTTCGCGGGGTTGGCAAGACATGACGAGCAGCGAGTCACCGCCGGTGAGTTGAAGTTCGCGCCCCCAGTCGGTCTGTTCTTGTCCGACGGCTTCTTCCGCTGTTATCCAACGAAGTGATGCCAACGCGATCAGTAACTCGCTCGGGTCACCGCCCGCTTCGCAGCGAAACGACTCCATGTGCCCACCTTGGTCGAGCCACAGTGTTACCGCTGCACCGTTTCGTGTGAGTGTTTCGATCGATGAAGCGGCGATTGAAAGGATCCGTTCAAAGGGTTCGTGGATTTCGCCGGACCTCTCGGCCCTCGAAACGAATCGCCGAGCCCAGTGTGTTTTGGGGCGCTCGGGAGTGTCGCATACGTTGTCCACCCAGATGCTGACCGACCGTGTCGCCGGCGAACTGAACTCGCGGACGATCGGTTTGCCCAACCGAGCCCACGACGCAAAATCCCACCGTCTGACTTGGATGCCTTCACGATATTCGCAACTGCCGATGTAGTGAGTTTGTTCGCCTTGCGAGATTCGCGTCGCGATTCCTCGCAGGGTGTTCTGCAGCGTTCGCCAATGTTCATCATCATCGCTCGAGAGCGGTTTGGGAGTGACCGCAATCGTCGTGTTGGAATCGACGTGCGTCCGCGTTCGAAACAGATAGAACGGGAAGTAGCATTCCACCTGTGTCGCGGGCAACGGTTGCAGGCCCCGTTGTTGATAGCAGACGTTTTGCAACGCCATTGTTTCGTCGCCCGGGGGTAGCCAATCGCACCTCTGGTCGCGTTCGATCCAAAGGTCCATCCCGGGGAGTCGGCCTTCGTTGATCAGGTGCACGGGCACTTGCAGGGAGGTGCCGGAGGGGACGTGCCGCGGGGCGTCGGCGGAGGCTTGTAGGCTCGGCGTGGCGAGGTAGTTGATCAACCGACCGACAACAAAGAGCGAAGCGCACGCGGCGAACATCCCCGTCCACGGATAGCCCCACACGATATTGAGTGACACGATACCGATCAGCAGCAGCGACACGGAGGCACCTGTCATCGAATAGCGAAGCCCCATCGCCCAGCGCCACGGATTGAGGTGTCTGGCTACCGACATGAATGCTTTTTTCATCGAGCGAACTTCCCTGACGTCAACGCGGTGTTCCATTCTGTCAACGCAGCGGCGATCGGAGAACACGGCCGCATGCCGAGACGTTGCCGCAACGACGAGCCCACGCTACGAGAGCCGAGAGGGGCAGGATGGCGATGTCTCGTCGTTTTCATTTGCGTACCTTACTTCGCGCACTCGAGTCGCTGCCCGTCGATGGCCTGTCGATCCGATCCGGCATGTTGAACCCACGCACCGTCCGCGGGCGTGCACGCGCAGGCCAGTCAACCGCACCCGAAGTCGCTCGCGATACACGAGTTCGACGTCTGGCAACGACGATCCGTGTGAACGCGAGCGGCTTTCTTCTCGGTGCAATGTCGGCGAAGCTCTGTCGGCGAAACTTAGCGTGCCGCGACCGGTTCGGCGTACAGGGGATGGTTCGGATTACCGCCTGCACGTAAGTAGGTTACCAAATCGACAACGTCATCCGCCGTGAGGGTGTCGAGAAGGCCAGTCGGCATCATGCTGATTTTAGCCTCAAACGTCTCGGCAATGTCGTCCCGTTTGAGTGTTGTCAGCTTCGACGGATCGAGCATATCGGTAAGGATCCGAAGGTTTTGGCCATGCATGTTGATCACGCGTCCCGTGAAAATCTCGCCATCTTCGGTCAGGAATTGGGTCGCGCCGTACTGATCGCTGATCACTTTGCTCGGTTCGATGATCGAAACGAGCAGGTCGTGCACGCTGAATTTCCCGCCCACGCTGGTCAGGTCCGGCCCGAGGATGCCGCCCTGCAGACCCATCCGGTGGCATTTGTAGCACTGGGCGACCGCAAACATCGCCTTGCCGTTCTCGAAGTTTGCCTGCTGGGACGCACCGTCGACAACTTTCTCGAGTTCTTCTACGGTCCACTCTTTGACGTGCGGACGTGTTTCCTCGACGGTGTTGTCGCTGGGTTGCACCGGAGGCGAGATCACGTCCGCGAGGCGTTCTTGGTCCTCTTGGCTGAGGTGGCTGACGAATTCGTTTTTGATGTTCTTGAGGAATCCGCCAAAGGACATGCCTCCGCGAGCCGTTGCCATTTCGTGGAACCAGCCGAGGAGGCGTTTGCGCTTTTCATCATCCCATCCGTCGGTGGCCCCGCGGAGTGAGATCGCGTAGTGAATCTGGCTTTCCTGGCTCGGCGATGCAGTCAGTTTTTCCAGCACCGCGCCGGTGGCGTTCGGGGCACGCAAATAAATCAGCATCATTGCCAGTTCGCGATCCACGGAGTCTTCGTCGGTTGGAAAAGCACCGGCGAGTTTGGCGATTAACTCGGAACGTTGTTCGTCACTGAAATCGCCCAGACGCATTGCGATCAATCCAGCCGCCCGAAGGTACGCGATGCGATCTTCGGCAGACAGCGATTGAAAGTTGAGTTCGAGCAGGGAGGCGACCGCGTCCGATTGGTCGGACGTTTCACAGCAGCGTGCCAACGCGATCAAACCGAGTGTGCGGGCTCGCGAAGAGTCGGCGTTGAGCACGGCGGTTTTCCATAGGGGGACATCACGATGCTCCAACGCGACCCGAGCGGCATAGCGAATGGCACGGTCGTCATGCGGTAGGTATTCAATGCCCATCGATACGGCTTCGTCGATGCTGCACGGCAGCGCGTCATCGGGAACGTGCAGTGACTCGAGTTGTCCGCGGAGAACGCGCGCGGTCGCGTTATCAACACTCGAAGGGGACAGGCTGTGTTTTTCGGTCGACGCGGCGTCTTGCGCGACATCGGAGTCTGACGTTCCGGTGTAGGCGATGCGGTACAGCCCGCTCTGTGTTTCGCGTCCGCCAATCGTCAGGTACATCGCGCCGTCGTGAATCACCATGTCGGTCACCGGCAACGGGGCTGCGGTGGCAAACGTTTCGTACGTTCCCGAGTAGCTCGCGCCGTCTTCCTCGAGCGTTACCGCGTGGATGCTGCCGTAGGACCAGTCCGCGATGAACAACGCGTTTCGGAACTTTTCCGGAAAGTCAGCCCCGTATCCAAAACAGATACCAGTCGGTGAACCGGGGCCGATGTCGACTGCCGCGCCGAACGAATCGGGATAGTACGCAGGCCATTTTCCGGTGCCGTTTCGCCATCCGAATTCGCTGCCGCTGATGACATGGTTGACCCGAGTGGGGCGATACCATGGCGTGCCGACATCCCATTCCATGTCCGCGTCATAGGTGAACAGTTCGCCGTCGTGGTTCAACGCGATGTCGTACGGGTTGCGAAATCCGGTCGCGATCAGTTCGCGGTCACTGCCGTCGGGGGCACACGAGAGAATGAAACCTCCCGGTGCCATTCGGTTCGCGTTGTGGCCACGAGCGTCCGGCATCCGCCCGAGCAAATGATCTTCGTCCCAATTGCGCGGCACGCGGCTGTGGTCAATTTTGTCGGGCAATGATGTGTTGTTGCCTGCCACCATGATGATGCGTTTGCCATCAGGGGTCAGGATCAGGGCGTGTGGCCCATGCTCGGAACCGCCGTTGAGCGGAACGATGTGTTCTTTGGTGTCGTATTGGTCATCGCCATCGGTGTCCGTTAATCGCCAAAGGCCTGATGGTTGTTGTCGTGAGTTCACGTTGGCATAGAGCGAACCGAAGGCACACAGCAATCCCTGTGCTCCGACGAAGTCGATGTCGAGTTTTTCGATTCTCGCGTCAGGTTGCGAAACGTCGATTCGAAACAAGCCGCCGAGTTGGTCGCACGCGATCAGCCGGCCTTGTGGGTCAACGGTCAGGCTAACCCAGGAGCCTTCGCTTTTGGGATCGACTTGGTGAATCAGTACGACTTGAAAACCGGCCGGGACTTTGAATTGCTCGGGCGGTGTCACGCCCAATCCTTTGGCGTGAACGGACACGATCGCGGACGGTGATGCGGCGAGGCAGAGTGCCGCTAGGAGAAATTTTAAAGGCAGGGGCAAACGAGGCATTTGCAGCTCAGTAAGAGAGGTAGGAAATTGTGACTGAACTTGGCGGGAGCAGGATTTGCCAGTCTAACCGGCCGTGGGGAGGATGGCGAACCGTTGACGGGAAGATCGGCAGTGTCGTCTCCGTGCCGATTGCCATCAGGCGGCCCCAAAGATCATAAAAAATGTTCGGCACCGCCCGAAGAACCAACGAAAAACACTTGCGAGAGGTCTCCGCGGAGAATTACGATGGAACTGACGCGATGTTTACCGTCTACTTTCTTGAACCTGTATTGGTAAGAGCGTTGCTCAAATGATTCATTACACATGCGATCGTTGCCATCGTTCGATCGACACTGACGAAGGGCCACGCTATATCGTCCGCATCGATGTCGAGGTGGTCGCTGCGGAACCGGCGTTGGAGGTCGAAGAGGAAGTCGTCGACTATCTCTCGGACCTCAATGACGTGCTCGAGCAGGAGTCGATGGAATCTGCCATCAGCGCGGAGTTAGAAGAACCGCTCGATTACCTGCATGATGCTTTGTCGCGGGGCGATGATCTCGAGCATCTCGACGCGGCATTTTCGCCGTCACACACCGATTCCGATAGTGAGACGATTCCGCCTAGTTTTGATTTGTGCCCGCAATGCTATGCGAAGTACGTCAAAAATCCGCTCAGCCGAGAGCGGTCGCTGAAACTGCATTTCAGCAATAACTAACGCGCGGCAGAACGTACTCTCGTTTCTGCCGAGTCGGACGGGTGGTCTTACCCGGAGCATCGGTCACGCAAGAGCGCCGGTCACGCATGAGCGCCGGTCACGCTCGAGCACCGGCTACGCTCGAGCATTGGCCATGCTCGAGAGTGGGGGGGCTTTCGACGCATTCGGCTGAGGGTTGAACCTGCGATGGGCGCCCAATGGTCTGTCGTTTCCGCATTTCGCGAAACGCTATGCCGACAGGGCACTGTTGGGGCCGTTGTTGGGATAGTTCAGTTCGCTCATCGACTTGGGGGTCAGGCCCGCGGAGCGAAACAAGCGTGACAGCGCGACCATGGTTTGATGCCAACGCTGTAATACTTCGGGGGTTCCCAGTGCGACCGCGTCGGCCCGGCCGAGTCCCCGTTCGCTGACGCGAATTTCCGGAGCCAGGGTCAACAACGCCTCGATCGCGAGGTGGGCGTGCCGGTCGCTATCGCTCAGATCCGCGTCGTCGTAGATCCAAACATGCGATTGCATCGCCGAATCGATCAGGTGCATGGCGGCGGCCTCGTGATCGATGGCTTCGACGATGACGCTGCGGTTACCACATTGAACATAGAACTTGGCCATGACTTTCTTCCTTGAATGGGGGGCTGGGTTGAAGGGGCTGCGTCGAAGCAGTCGGCGACACCGGCGAATCGCGGGGTGCCGTTTGCTCGACACAGGTAAGATCGCAGGCCGGTGGACACGTTTGGTCACACCCCGTTTTGCTCCTCGAAAACGCTGGTTTTTTCGCCGCCCGATTGGGGCCGTGCCGGGCCCGCCGCCTGTCTGAACGCCACCTCCTTGCCCGGACCCGCTCCGCATTTTGATGCGATCGGGGTTTCGCGGCGTTCACTCGCCGCTCAAAGTCATCGGATCAGAGCCCCGAACCTCCGAAAGGGACCGGATCATTCAAAAGGAACCCAGATCATCCAATTAGAAGCCAGGTCATCCAATTAGAAGTCTGTGAAAAGTTTTCAGCGGGGCCCACGACGCTCTCCATTTACAAAACGGCATCGCAATGCGTAAACTGTCGGGCTTTCCGCCGTCTCTAGTGACCCCGCCGCACTCCGCCCGTGTTCGATTCCCTCTCTGAAGGACTGCAATCTGCGTTCAAAAGTTTGTCCGGTAGGGGCAAACTGACCGAGAGCAATATGCGCGACGGTCTGAAGATCGTCGAAGAATCCCTGCTCGAATCGGACGTCAGTTACAGCGTCGTGAAGGAATTCATGACGCACGTGAGCGAGAAAGCTCTCGGGAAACGCGTGCTTTTGAGCCTGCGGCCACAGGAAGAACTGGTCCGGATCGTCCACGACGAGTTGGTCGAAACACTCGGCCCGGTCGACTCCTCGTTGCACCTGCGTGCGGATCGTCCGACGATTTTGATGCTCTGTGGGTTGCAGGGTAGCGGTAAAACGACGACCTGCGGCAAGCTCACGCAAATGCTCCGCGAGCAGGAGATCGAACCGCTGTTGGTGGCCGCTGACCTCCAGCGACCTGCCGCGATCGAGCAATTGAAGGTCATCGGCGAGCAGCTCGGCGTACCGGTCCACACCGAAACCGATCATCAAGACCCCGTCAAAGTCTGCCAGAACGGCGTGGCACGTGCAAAACGCGACGGGAACCGAGTCGTCATCCTCGATACGGCCGGGCGGTTGGCCATCGACGAGGAGTTGATGGCCCAGTTGAAGAAAATTGACCGCAAGGTCAGCCCCGACCAGGTCTACCTCGTTGTCGACGGGATGACCGGGCAAGACGCCGTTAACAGTGCCGGTGCGTTCAATGACGCACTCGAACTCGACGGCGTCATCATGACCAAACTCGACGGTGACGCCCGCGGCGGGGCGTTGTTGTCGGTGAAGCAGGTCACCGGCGTGCCGGTCAAATTCATCGGTACGGGTGAGCGTTTCGATGCCCTCGAACCGTTCCGACCCGAAGGCATGGCCAGCCGAATCCTGCAGATGGGTGACATCGTCGCTGCGGCTCGCGAAGCCCACCGAATCGTCGATGAGAGCGAGCGTGAAACGCTCGAAGAGAAAATGGCCACGGGCCAATTCTCGCTCGACGATTTCAAAAACATGATGCAGAAAATCACCCAGCCCGGCTTAATGGGGCGGATGATGAGCCTGATGCCCGGCATGGGGCAGTTCAAAGAGGCGATGGAAAGCGCCGAAGCCGGCGGGCAGATGAAACAAATCATCGGGGCAATCAACTCGATGACCCCCGCCGAACGCAAAAATCCCAAACTCATCGATGCCTCCCGACGCACGCGAATCGCCGCCGGGGCGGGGGTCCAGTCGTCCTCGATCACTCAATTGATCAAGCAGTTCGACACGATGAAACCGCTGATGCAGATGATGGCGGGCAAAGGCGGTGGCGACCGAATGGCGATGCTGAGGCAACTGCAGTCCAGCGGAGCGTTGACGGATCCTCGCATGGGCGGATCCAAAGTCAAACAATCGACAGGAAAACGATTGTCTCCGGCCGAGCGGGCCAAACAACGCAAAGAACGCGAAAAACTCAAACGCAAGATGAAACGGAAAGGCCGCTGAGCATGATCACCTCTTTTGCGACTCGTGCGGTGACCTAGCCTCGACGCTTCGGCGACGAAACCCGCTAGACGAGTCCACTCCTGAGCGAGGGACAGGCGTCCCGTTAAGCCGACGCCGACCCCACTCTCACGATGAAGTTTTTAATCAATCAACCGAACCAAACTACGCTAATTTTTTTGGAGACCCCACCGAGATGGCAGTCAAAATTCGCATGAAGAAAATGGGACGTACTCACCGTCCTTACTTTCGTGTATGTGCAATGGATCAACGCAAACCGCGTGACGGTCGCGTGATCGAAGAACTCGGCACCTACGACCCGATGTGCCCCGAAACCGACGCACGTGCTCAACTCAAGAGCGACCGCATCGACTACTGGTTGAGCGTCGGTGCCCAGCCATCGGAAAAGTGCGCCGTCCTGATCAAGAAGTACGGTACCTCGGGAACGCATCTCGATGCCCAAAAGGAAGCACTCGAGCGTCTCGGGCGTCGCAAAGACTACACCCCGGCTCCCGTGACCGAGTCGCCGAAGCCGAAAGAAGAGCCAAAGGCGGAAGCCGCACCTGCTGAAGAAGCACCTGCCGAAGAGGCTGCTGCGGAAGAGCCTGCCGCTGAAGAAGCCGCATCGGAATGATGTCCGTCGCCAAAGCCTGACCGGCTTTGGTCCCACCACTGATCGAGCCTATGTCCCGTGAGGATTGACGTTGTCACCCTGTTCCCCGCGATTTTTGACGGTTACCTGACGCAGAGTTTACTGCACAAGGCGATCGTCCGCGGCCTGGTGGATATCCAACGTCATGACCTGCGAGATTGGGCACAGAACGTTCCACATCGCAAAGTCGATGACCGACCGTTCGGAGGTGGCCCGGGAATGTTGATCCAAGTCGAGCCAACGGTCAGTTGTGTTCGCGATATCGAGTCGGAAATTTTGAGCCAAGGCGAACTGCCTCCTGTTCGAAAAATCCTGCTCACCCCGCAAGGAAAACGTTTCGACCAGCGACTCGCCGAGGATCTCGCGACGAGCGAACGGATCATGCTCCTGTGCGGGCGATACGAAGGTTTTGACCAACGGGTCCATGACATTTTGGAGCCGGAAGAGATTAGCGTCGGTGACTTTGTCCTCAACGGAGGCGAAGTCGCCGCAATGACCATCATCGATGCCGTGGTTCGGTTGATTCCAGGGGTACTTGGTGATGAAAACAGCCATCAGGATGATTCGTTCAGCCGTGGAAATCGGTTGTTAGAATTTCCGCAATACACCCGTCCTCGTGAGTTCGAAGGTCACTTCGTTCCCGAGGTCTTGCTCAGTGGAGACCATGCGGCAATCGCCGCTTGGCGTGCCGAGCAAACACAGATACGAACGAGGGATCGTCGCAGCGACTTGCTCGACGAGCCCACGTGACCCAGTAAAACAAAGCCTCCACGGCGAGAGCGGAAGCCAACTCGGCCCACGCGAATGCCTGATCGGCACTGAGCCATTGCGACGGGAATATGTGACCGGCGTCGGCTCGAAACACCATCAGCTTTCCGCTGAACGAATTCACAACATCCATTCCCCGAAACAATAACGAGAGTGTGTCATGAGCAACGCCATCATGGACATGGTCAATAAGGCCAACCAAAAAGAAGAAACACCGAAATTCGAAATCGGCGACACCGTCGACGTTCACACCAAGATCCTCGAAGGTTCGAAAGAACGCATCCAAGTATTCAGCGGTGTTGTGATCGGACGTTCGGGCAAAGGCTCGCAAGAAATGTTCATGGTCCGCCGTATCGTCGCCGGTGAAGGTGTCGAGCGCAAGTTCCCTGTTCACAGCCCACGTATCGAAAAGATCGAAGTCAAACGCAGTGGCGTGACCCGCCGTGCGAAACTGTACTTCCTGCGTGACCGCGTCGGAAAGGCTGTCCGTCTCAAGGAACGCCGCCGCGCCCAAGCCTAATCGGCTGGTCCCCTCCTGAGCGATTCGTCGAACGTAACGGATCGTTCGGTGTTCGAGACGACCGATCAAACAAACAAATGCCCTCGGCCTCCACAGCGGTGCCGAGGGTTTTTGTTTGCGCAAGCGCATTTGGCAGTTTGATATGCCGAACTCCCGTGGCTGAATTCGCCGAAACTCAGGCCTCCGAAGCTCGGAGGTATCATTTCAGGAAATGCAAGAAGCAATCGGTTATGAATCGATCTGCTGCGGTTATCGAGTCAGCCTTCCGGATCCGTCGGCCTGTCGATGGCGAAGAGAACGTTGGCAAAACCGACGCTGCGAGCGGTGTCGAAGACCTCGATGCATCTCTCCGCAGTGACCGTATCGTCGGGGTCGATGATGACGATCGAGTTTCTGCGCAGCGATGCGAGACGTTTCAGTTTGTCTGTTAATTGTGCCACATTGGGAATCGCAACGGCGCCCACTTGGTAGCGAAGGTTCTCTGTATTGGCCAATGTATCGGGGCCAGCCAGTAACGTATCGGGGCCAGCCAGGATTCGGATCACCAGTTCCTCGCGGCGGTTGGCCACGAAGGTGGCTGGTGTTTCGGCCGGGTTTGATTGGGCTGTGTCAGGCTCGGTTGGATCGGTGGACGCGGGCGATACCGCAACGCCGCTGGCGAGATCGGATTCGGGTTTGTCAAAACTGCTCGTCCAGACAAAAAAGACGAGTAACAAGAACACAACATCGATCATCGACGTCATGGCGATTTCGTCCGAACCGGATCGATGAGGCGATGGCGCTTTCACTGTTCTGTCGCTCCGCTGCGCTTACCGGGCGTGCCATTCGGGTTCACCACGATCGCGACGTCACGGATTCCAAGGTCGGCTAGCTGTCGCAAGACCGCTTCGACGTCAGCGTACGGCACGACTCGATCGATTCGAATGCGGACCTTGTTTGATTTGCTTGCTGCATCGGCTTGCCGTCCGGTGATCCGGGGTCGAATTCGAGAAGAAGCCTGGTCGAGCGTGATCGGCTCTCCGCCAAAGAAGAGCTGCGAATCCGCGTCAAGCGTGAGTGTGATTGGGGAGGCGTCCGCCTCGGGAAGTTCGCCCGATGAGGCTTCGGCGAGCGTGACCGGATGCCGAGTTTCCTGCCGCGAAAGATGGCTCGAAACGAGAAAGAAGATGATCAGCAGAAAGACGATGTCGATCATCGGCGTCATCGAAATCCGGTCTTGGCTCCTGCGCGTTGACGATGATGACGAGGCTGGTGATCTCACGAGTGATTTTGACCTGACAAATTGCTCAGCGTTGAGGTGGCAGGATGAACGAGTTTCTGCGAACGGTTGGTTTGGGAAGCTCGCCCTGTCAGATCATCATACCTGTGCCGATCCCAGCCGGGAACTTTCGCTCGCGAGTTTCTCATCCACGACTCTCTTTACGCGGAACGTGTTTCAATCAGTTACGAAGAATTCCTCCGTTCTAGTTGGCCGCGTTCGCGCTAGCCAAGGTTCCCACGTTCAACCGTGGTTAGCGTCCAAACGGCGAATTCGGTTTCCGCCCTTTTCGTGCCAATGACGGTTGGGGAACTGCTATCCTGAATGCTTCCGATGATGCGGTGCTGCGATACTCGCGTTGCCCGAGAGGTTGCTACCAGAACGGTTGCTGCGCGGCCGTTTACCGCCGATAGATCGTTCGCACTTTTGTAGGTGGGCTGAGCCATGAACGAATCGAAACCACGCAGTCGCCGATGGATACTGGTGCTCGGCGTCGTAATCCTGTTGGCTGTCCCGGCGTATATCGAGCTCTTTCTCCGCCGTCCGGTAGGCAGCGGCCCTGCCGGTCCCGCGGTCGCGAGTGATCCGTTCGAATCGGTGTGGACCGATCGGAAAGTCCTGCTCTTTGGGATCGGTGATAGTGTCACGCGCGGGCTCGGCGCCAAATCACGCAGCCACACGTACTTTGAACGTCTGCGACAAAACCCGGGCGATGAATATGACGACATGAAAGGCAAATGTCTTTCGGTTGTTTTGCCCAACCTCACATCCGAGAACGTCGCGGTCTCCGGATCGACGTCCATTGAGCATTTACAAACGCTGCAAACGCAGG
>JBICHZ010000392.1:0-79991 GCA_043101355.1 Rhodopirellula sp. JB044 | reverse complement strand
GGCCGATCGCATCATCCACTTAACGTCACACCCCGACATTCGCACCCAACAAGGTCGCACCGGTCAACAACGGTTCACCGACCAGTTCCGGCACCAAACGATGACGAAGAAGATCCGTGAGATGTATCAAGAACTTCTCGCCAACAACGCACGGTAAGTGGCGGGTCTAATAAACCGCTGCAAAGCCCACGCACGCGGAAGGCTGCCGGGTGCGATCGCCCCCGTTCCGACTCCGTTTAGTTTTCAGGCAGACGGTGGTGGAGCCTTTTGAAGATCCTGCTGCATAAGGATCTCTTACAAGATCCACTTCCCGAAAAAAAAGCCGACAGAAACGACTAGAGCCAATCGAGGTTGGTTAGCTTTCGCAAACGTTCTTCAAAGTTACCGATCAGACCGCCGACCATGACCCACTCATTGCGATCGCGCAGTTCGATCTCGCCGAACTTGTTGATCCGCAATATGGAGTCGCTCGTCACGCCTGCTTCACGCAACGACCGCATGTCGATCTCACCTTCGTTGATGACATCCAACAAGGTTTTGCCGGTAAGCTCAATGAATTGCATGGTGGAGGTAGCCGACATGGCATTCGGTTGGTTAAAGAGATCGAATGAGATGCTCGATATGGCACACCAAAATTCTAATTCAACGAATCAGATTTTCGACCTCCGCGGTTAAATCTCCGCCGGAAAAGTCCAAATGGCGTACCCGCCCTTGTTCATCCAGGATCGCCACAAACAACAACGTCACGGCGCCAAAACGGTAGGCGACTTCGTTGACAATTTCAGCATCTGGCTGCGAAACACTGCGGAAGCTAGGAAACTCGATCCCCTCCCTCTCGACAAAGCCCGCAACGCTCGTCCCCTCCACGTCCAAATTCACCCCAACGATGGCAACCTCGTCCGGGTACCGTTTTTGGATCTCTCTCAGGTTCGGAAGCACTATCAACGAATCAGGAAACGCCGTTGACCAAAACGGCATCAAAACGACCTTCCCGAGATAGTCGGACATTTTCAGTGGACGTCCAGACACTGACGGAAGATCAGGATCGAATCGTTGCCCGATAACGCCCTGTCTGTTTTCCCTCGCCTTCAAAGCGGTTCGAGCAACTCGGCCCAACGCATCCTGTCGGGAAGCAAAGTTATCCCCGAGTGCGTCGTAGGTCGCCCTGGCAATGTCTTCACGTCCTACCACTTCGGCTTCCAAAGCAACGCCAGCCAGGAACTCTCCGGTCAGCAAATCGGACGACTGAGCGACCACATCTTCCACCGCGCTGCTCCACATCTCCGCGGTCACGTCGCCACCATCGGTGCCATCCTCGCCCCCCGCCCCGCGTGCCGCACCGACGAACTGTTGCCGCAACTTATCAAGACGCTCGATCGCGGTCCCCTCCTGCGAGAACCCAGACGAGGCAATTTGCGCAGCCATGCGGGCAACTTCCGCGTTTTGCGAATCGCCGAATTTCTCAAGGATCAACGAACGAATCTGCGACGCCTCGTCGATATGCTCGTACTGCAGCAGCGTGTCTTTCGCCTGACCGAGTACCATCAGAGCGGCGACATCGACTGGTCGATTTTCACCCATGAGGTCTTTGGCCAGGCTCACAACACGGGATTCCGCATCATCTTTTCCGTGTCGCAGCGATTCGATCGCAAACCCGATCAACACCAACTGCGCGTCGGTGCTCAACTCTTCGCTCGGATTGTCACGAAACTGCTCAGCGAACGCCTGCAACTGCTCAGCCGCCTTCAAATCCCCCATCGACGCTTGGTGAGATAGCGCCTGCAGCAGACCACGACGACCGAGAACCCGATCGGCATCCGTCGAGTCAGAATGTTTGATCAAACGTTCCGCCGCAACTCGCTTCAGCGACACCACGCGTTCCGCTTCGGAGGCGGCCGCGTTCGGATCCGTAATTCCGGATTGTCCTTTCATCAGAGCCCGCAGTTCACGATCAACCTGGCTCAAAAAGTCCGACAACTGCGCAGGCGTCAGACTCGCCTTCAACTGCAAGCGTTTCTGCACCGGGGCCCGTGTCGCCGCATTCGTTGGACCGGGCGTCTGACCAGGCAGCCGACCTGGCGTTTCGTACTGAGTATCAGACGGTGGACGATTGACATCGCTTCCCTGCGGTCCACCGGTAGTCAGATTGGGTGAGGGGGTTTGGCGTCGTATAAGGTCTGACTCACCCCGATCAGTCGGCAAAGACGTCCCAGCGAGTGACTGAGGCGAATCGCCGTCGACGGATTCGTTACTAGGCAGTGACGGATCGCCATCGGAGGCATCGTTTTCACGAGAGGTCCCAGCAGTGCTCCCACACCCCGGTAAACCAATTGCGAAGATGGAACACGCGATGCAGAGAACTCCTACCAAACAGGATTCGCATGCGGTTCTCTTACCACGGTTTCGCAGAACGGACGCAGGCTCGATCGAGCAAACAGAAAGATGAATGGGCACGCTGGCAAATCCCAGAAGAAGTAAGAAAAACGGCAGTCTAAACCGATCTCGAACCCTGAGAAAACCCGCTCGCCATCCTTTCTGCCTGGACGCTCAGCTCACCTGTCGAGGCAGCCCCATGCTGCCTCCATAGTCCGATCTAGGCCGCGTGGTGGTCCAATGCCAGCGTCTCGAGCAAGTTCGCGAAGCGTTTGCTGGCTTCACGACGACGGTCCATCCGTTCGGAAACCGACCATCCGCTTTGGATGCGCCGCACGCGGCGGAGAATCTCAACATCGGTCAGCGGCGTCTCATTTTGAGCCGTTTCGGTGAGCGACGAGACAAGTTCGTTGGCAGGGGCAGTTGCGGTCAACATCGAAGTTCTTCCTGAATAGTGGATTCTGAGTCGTTCCGAATACCGATCGGATCCGGTTCCGTTTTTGACGATAATCCGACGTAATGCAGACGACGTGCCAAAACCAACAACCGCTTTCCAAAAACTTCCACAAAGTCTTCGAGGCCGTCATCGTCTCGCGCATGTGACAACCGTTTGACTCGGCAAAACACGCACAAATCGGATGACCGTGCCCAACGATGGCCTCATGATTGGTTCCAAACGGGAATCATGACGCGATCAAAACGTCACCCCGGCTGATCCCAAATCAATCGCTCGAAAGCGACTCTTTTGCAAACTGTTGTAAATCTTGCCAACGGCGATCGGGCAATCTCATCAGCCGCAACTCCGCGGGGTCGCCCCAGGCATCAAACAGTTCGTTCAGACGCTGATTCATTAAATCGCAACCTTCTTTGGTCGCTGCTCGGCCGTGGAGATCGACGTACTGCACCTGCGTTCCGTCATCAAAAACGGTCGCGTCGATCTGCCAACCACCGGCTTGATTCGCCCAGGTGAGCGAACCATCCCACTCAAAAAAGAGTCCCGGAAGTGCGGTCATACGCTCGGCAACTTGCTCGAGCGTGCCCCCGATCGGTTGGCCTTCTCCCTGATAAACGTAAGCCTGGAACGAAAAATAAGCTGGCATTTCGACAAAATCGCGCGTAGTTTGGATGGAAAGGAGATTTTTATTGGTTTGTCAACCCAGAATTCCTTGACCGCGACCATTTTTGTCCTAGAGTAAAGTCTCTAGGATCCCCGTCCGTGGGTACGAGCTTAACGACATGTCCTTCCAACTGATGAAATGGAGGGTCGTTTGTGAGAGGTACTGCGGCCTTTGAAAAGGAATTAACCCATGTTGGTTTTGTCAAGAAAAAAGAACGAAAGCATCGTCATCAACAACGACATTCGAATCGTTGTCGTTGAAATCCGTGGCGACAAAGTGCGTCTTGGCGTGGAGGCTCCACGCGAGGTGCCTGTTCACCGGCACGAAGTCTACGAAGCCATCCAGCGTTCGAACGAAGCTTCGGAAGCCACGGACAGTTCTCTGGACAACTAGCATAGCGACCCTTGCGACCAAATTGTGGTCGCAAGACGTGGAAACATGCGTTTGCCAAAGCAAACAGTGACAGCGAGTCTCGAAAATCGCAGTCAAGATCGCGAGCCCCCGATCGGTTCCCCGATTTGAGCAACTATGTTTTTTTAACTTGCTCTCGGTGAACCCTTGACGTACCTCGCGCCTCCTTGTTAAAACTCGCCCCTCACGGCAACCGAGCCGAGAACTGTTTCACAAGAGTGCCCATTGTCACTAATGTGAGATAAAAGGTGATGATCTCCGTTTCTTGATCCGATCTAGAAACAGTGCGGATGATCACCATCCCCAAACGGTCCCTTCGTCTAGTGGTCTAGGACACTGCCCTTTCACGGCGGCAACACGGGTTCGAACCCCGTAGGGATCACTCCTCAAAATAACCCAGCTTTCTGAGTTGCGAGCAACTCGAGACGCTGGGTTTTTTTGTGCCTTGATTGAAAGCCAATCGCCGATCGAGTCGCGCAGATTCGGCAATCCCGATCTCCACATCGGCTTGGATGCAGCGACCAACATCGGATCAGAGTCGCTCTAACGCCTGCTGATTCCCCGCGAGTCACGGTTACAATGCGGCCGCATCTCTGTCGCCAGAACCACCCCCGACCTTTCGGCCCTTGGCATGAAATCGCTCCGGCAGAATAACCGCAACCTCCTGTGTTGCGCGTTCACCATCCCCCTTGCGTTCCTCGCAGTCGCATCGCACCCGCACGGCGGACATGCAGGTGACTGGCCTCAAACACTCGGCCCCGATCGAAACGGTAAAGCCGTTAACGAGAATCTCCGCGCTTGGCAGAACACTCCGACCATACGTTGGAAAGTGAAGTGTGGAGCCGGATATGCGGGTGTCGCTGTCTCGAATGACAAAGTCTATCTCTGGCACCGTGAAAATAACGAAGAACGACTCGACTGCCTCAACACAAACGACGGCACGAGAGTATGGCGAGCTCGGTTTGAGGCGGTCTACCGCGGTGGCGTGGACGCCGACCGTGGCCCCCGCTGCGTACCGTTGGTATCCGGGGATCGCGTCTTCGTATACGGAGCCGCAGGCGACTTGAGTGCCATCGCCACGAACGACGGAGCGACTCTTTGGTCACGCCAACTGCGGAGCGAATACGATGCCGACGACGGCTACTTCGGCGCCGGCAGTTCCCCGCTCTTGATCGACAACGTTCTCATTACTCCTGTGGGTGGCAGCAACGGAGCGGGACTCATCGGCATCGACGCGATGACCGGCAAAACCCTTTGGAAAACACTCGACCAGGAAGCCGCCTATGCGTCTCCGATTCGTGTCGAGATCGACAATCAGATCCGTGCGGTTGCGGTGATGCGTCTGCAAACAGCGATCATCGTCCCGGCTTCCGGCAAGGTCATTGGCACGTTCGCATTCGGTAAAAGAGGCCCTACGGTGAACGCCGCGACACCAATCGAACACGATGGCAAACTCCTGCTGACTGCCTCGTATGGGATTGGATGCCGGATGCTCGACCTGACAGCGCGACCACTCAAAAACATCTGGGACACCAATAATGTTATCGGCAGCCAATACGTGACCCCTGTGCTTGTGGATCAGCAACTGTATGCAATCACGGGACGCGAAGATTTCGGCACAGGAGAACTGCGTTGCGTCCGATGGTCCGATGGAAAAGTTGCGTGGAGTCGCCCCGATTTTGGCACCGCCCAACTTCTCGGGGTCAACAACACGATCCTTGCCCAACACGTCGACGGACAACTGGAGCTATTCGCGGCAGACCCCGACCAGTTCCGATCGCTAGCGAGTTTTGAACTCCCTCCGGGAATTTACCGTGCGTTTCCGGCACTCGCCGATGGCACTTTGTATTGCCGCCGAAACCTCTCGCCAACCGAATGCGAACTACTTGCGATCGACATCGATTAGCATTCTGACACAGCGTGGCTTCCACTCAGCGTGGCTTCCGTACTGACTCCCCACCTCGAATCGTCCGCCATCGACTGAATCGCTCATGTCAGCATTTCTGGTTCAAACTTTTACGGATTGGTGGGGACTTTTGATTCCCGCCACGTTGTTGATCATGCACTCACTCGCGGCCATTTCAGCGCTGCATGCCATCCGCAACGTGCGAACGAGTCAAGCTGCAGTTGCGTGGACGGTGGGGCTTCTCGCGCTCCCCTATTTCGTGTTGCCTGCCTATTGGGTTCTCGCGCGGAGTCGCTTTGCGGGCTACCGCGAAGCGATCCGGAGCGTTGGTCGCAAACACCGAGAAACGCTCAGCAGTATCGAACGAGAATTGTTGACCGCCCCTGATGTCCGCTCGACCTCGCTGACGACGCCGCTAGAACAAGTCGCCGATATTCTCGATACACCAATTAGTGACAACAATCATTTTCAACTGCTGGTCGACGGGAACGCCTTCTGCGAAAAACTGCTTGAACAGATTTCATCCGCCCGAGATTATGTCTACGCCGAATTCTACATCATTCGAGACGACCACTTCGGGAACCGCTTCGCCGACGCTCTGATGCAAAAAGCAGAAGAAGGAGTCGTCGTGAGATTACTCTACGATGAGGTCGGCTGCCTCAGTCTGTCCGCCGCATACCTCCGGCGTCTTCGCGAAGCGGGAGTCGACGCCAAACCATTCAACACTCGCCAAGGATGGGTCAACCGTTTTCAACTGAATTTCCGCAACCACCGAAAACTACTGGTTGTCGATGGGGAACTCGCAACCGTCGGCGGCCTCAACATCGGCGACGAATACCTTGGTAACCACGGTTGGGTGACTCGGTGGCGAGACACCGCGATAGCAATCGAAGGTGAGGTCGTTAAAAAAATCCAAGCAGTTTTCGCCGCCGATTACTACTGGGCCGAACGGAACAGCCTGCCCGAAGCGAATTGGCGACATCACTCTTCGGACGAAAAGGCAACCCTCGACTCCAACAACTCGCCCGATTCGTCGGGTGTGACAGGCAGTCGCGGTAGCGCCGCTTTGTGCGCGACCGGTCCAGCCGATACGCGTGCCCGTGCCACCATGATGTTCGCCGCCGCCGCGAACGCAGCAAACGCCCGGATTTGGATCAGCACTCCCTACCTGATTCCCGACGAAACCACGATCACCGCACTATCAATGGCCCGCGCCCGCGGCGTTGATGTGCGGATCCTGATCCCAAACGTTCCGGACCAATGGTTGGTCTATCTCGCTGGATATCATTACGAGGCAGAACTCAAATCGCTCGGCATCGCAATTCACCGTTACACCGACGGGTTTCTGCATCAGAAATGCGTCCTCGTTGACGACACACTCGCGTTGATCGGATCGACCAACCTAGACAACCGATCGCTGCACCTCAATTTTGAATTGATGATCGCGGTGGATGCCCCCGACCTCGTTGCAGAAGTTGCCAAAGTGCTCAGGGATGACTTCGCATCATCAAGCGTTGCCGAGGCGAGTCGTCCGCACCTACAACCGTGGTACGGTCGGATCGGAACGGTGATCGCCCGACTCTTCAGCCCCATTCTTTGAATGAAGAACCCAACGCCCCGATCGTATCCGGCAGCGCTGCATCTACTGAAATTTGAAGTTTGCCTCACCGTGGCTTAACGCGTTTGTTTCCCAAACCGATCTGGTTCAAATGAGCGAGCAGTTCCGGGTCGTGCCGATACCGCTCAATGACACGGGTGAGGTTCTTCTTCCACGAACTAAAACTCGGCGGCCTTCCGTCGTCGTAGCACGCGTTGAGGTGTTCCCCTAACGATGTTTCGTACTGCGAATCCATGACCGTGCAGATCACTCGATGGATAGTTTCTCGATCGACCGCGTCATGCTGATCGCCACCCTCGGAAACGACATGCCAGTAGCTCAAGAAATCACTCCGTTGACGCGGCGGTAACTCCTGGGCAATCTTCGCAATGGCTTCCGGTGTCGAAAACTGGACCGTCGACAGAGGCCCTTCCACTCGGCAGGCAATCTCATTTCCCTCCGCGTCGATGATTCGATCGGAATAAACCAACCCATGAGAGCGAACAGCAAACGATTCCAGTACCGCCACGAGACTCTCGTTGTTGGCTGCTCGCTGCAGCAACTGAGCAGGGTCCCACTTAGCCAAACGACGCCCCAACCGTTGCACGAGCCCATCCAAACAACGACGACGCTGCGGATCACTCGTCTCGCGAAACGCCTCGCTCGCATCATCCAATAGGGCCACCCATTTCACCCATTCATCGGGAGTTCCGCCTTCCCCGCACAACGCAGTAGCCGCCTCGGTTAGCAACATGTCCAGCGACTCATCATGACGAACCAGCCGCCTCATCGAATGCACCAATTCGCCCACAACCTCTCCGTCTGCGAGAAATGTCCCGACTCGTGAAGCCCCTTCGACCATTTGCGATAGCTCGCAAAGCAACACGCGGTCCGTGTTCTGCAAGGCATCGACCGTTAACCGAGCAAGAAAACGGCGTTTACACTGCATTTCTTTGTGAGATCTACGAGACACGGTTTGACAATATGCAGCGAGAGCCAACCTACGCTCGTCCCCTCGTGTCGTTCGCGAGATACGTTCCTCGAGCCATTGCCGGTCCAGCCATATCGATCGGCTCGCCGACAATTTCAACAGCGATCGAACCGTTCCATTGGCGAAAGCGACGCCTTCCCGCCCTGCGAGTCTCTTAAGAACATTTCTGTCCGACGAAGAACGCAACGCGTCCATCGCTAGCGTCCGAGTCGATTGCTTCACGCACTCATCCCTCGCGATTGCCGAAACGACAACCGCCCCATACCGGTAAGGTTGTCCAACGAGTCGCCCCAGTGAGTTCACCGTCTCGGGATGATCCGGAGCGAACGATGCAATCCGAATCACCAACCGGTCTCGCTCCCCACAATCCAGCAGTGTCGTCGGTCCGTTCGGAACATTCCCCTTTAGACTCTCTCGCAGACCGGGCGGGCTCCCTAACAAACCGGACGGCTCGGAGCGATCGCACATCCATTCGTTCAGACCATATTCGCACACCAATTCCGGTGGCGCATGCTCGACGATCAAACGCAAAACCCTCAGGTCCAGATCAGAACGACAGTTCGCCGCTTTCAACAGATAGCGAGGGTCCAATTCGGCGAGCACCTTGACCGCCTGCGCCGTGACGGGCGAATCGGCGTTTTGCAAGACGACATGGAAAAGTCGCTTGCAGAGCGACGGCACTAATTTTTTCGATCGATCGCTCGTCCATCCCGCAATCGTCGCAATCCGCCCTATTCGAATCGTGATTTGGTGGAACCGATCCTCCTTGGCGTACCAAGATTCCATGCTGCGATAACACACCTCACGGAATGCCCCCGGCAAGGCGGCTGCGTAGCAGAGAATCTCAAATTGTTTCACCGACACCATCGCCTGGTCGATAAAACCTGCCTGTTCCTCTTCGTGAAGATCCTCGACGACAAACATTGCGACGAAGAACTTTTGAAACGAATCATGCAGAAACCGATACTCATCGACGACGGTATCGGCTCGATCAAAAAATCGACTTCGCAGGATCGGAACCTCACTGAGCCCAACACGTTCGACTCGCCATTCGAGGTCACATCCGAAATAAACATCTCGCCTCGATTGCGATTTGAACCAAGACTCGTACGCCATCCGACTGACCGCACGCACGTGCTCGGTCGTCAGAGATCCGGCGATAGGTAACTTTGAATTTTCCCGTTTGCGCACCCAACCGACAATCTGCTGCAACACCTCACCTAGGTTGATCTGTCCGCGACTCACCTTCGCATCTGCTAGATAGATAACGAGTAGTGAAAGCAAGTATGGGTTGCAGGCGTATTCCTTCAATTCAGATGACGACAGAACCGCTGCCAAAATGGACTCGACATCGGCCGAAGGAAATCGCCCGCGTAGTAAATTTGTCGCCAACGCACGCGATTCGTCAGGACGCAAACGATCGAGTCGATACGTTCCGACATGCGATTCATCGCACAACAATCGAGGTAAACCGGACGGTCGCGAAGTGATCAGCGTGACACAATAACGAGATTCTTCTTCGATGCGTTCAGCAATGACCCCGCGCAATGATTCCGGCACCTCATCCCACCCATCGTACAACCATAGAAACCGGTCATGCAGTGAGGCCAGTTCACGAAACCGATCCACCGCAATTTCCTCATCGAGTCCGTCACATTCGAGCGTCGCGAAAAAGAACTCACCGATGGTACGCCCAGGATGCTCCTCGAGTGATCGAGCGTACTCATCGAGATTGACGACAAACGCCATATCGAAATCTCGCAATCGTCCCCGTGTTACCGCGATCGCAGTCGACTGCATCAAGGTGGACTTACCACTGCCCGGACCTCCGACAATGACACTTCTGCGAAACGTTCGCGATGCGATCGCGGATACGTCCAACCGAGGGTCCTCAAACGTGGGATCGCTACGCCCGGTTTGTTCGCACGCATACAATTCGACGTACATCCGGTCGAGCGGCTCAGCCAACTCTCCAGGCACCGCCGAGGGAAGATGCGTCCACCTGGCCGCGGTACAAATCTGTTCGAGCCAACATCTCAAACCGATCTCGAGGTGTCGGTCGCCCTCCCGAACACGCTTGGACTCCATCGCCGAGTTTTCCGCGGCGGTCGTAGAACCATCGGCAAATCCTTGTTGCAGAAAACGTGAAATTGCGGCGTGAACATCGATCGCGGGCCGCAGCGCAAAATGCTCCTGTAAGAAAGACCGAGCGACCTGCCTCAGTTGCACCGCATCGGGACGCCCCTCCTCGCCAAACCTCGCCACCCATCGATCGGTGATCGCGTCCAAATGCATCAAGCATTGCGGAGGAACCACGTGCAGCAACACAGCGAGCGTTTCCACTCGATGGCGAACCGATTCCTCGTCTAGAGGGCCATTCCAAGTGGCGTCGGTTCCCGTTTCACAAGCGGAGAGGTACGCAAACGCGCGACGAAATGTGCCTTGGCAGTTTGTGTTCATTTTCCGAGAGGAGCGTCACAAGATTGCGCCACCTCTGTGCCGTCCATGGCCGCCGAACTGTTAACCTGCCCCCCAAACGTCCGGGATCAATGCATCGACACAATGGTCTGCATCTTCAGAAGCCACCAAATCCTTTTGCTACGTGTCACGGACAACCCATTCTCCCTCGCCCAGCCCGATTCCATCGCGACCGTGATTGATCAGACAGCGCCGCGAAAACGACACAGCCCAGCTAGCATCCCCAAGAACAAGAATAAGCGATCAAAACAGTCGCATGTAGCTCAAAGGCAAACGTCTAGCTAGATTAGACAACCCAAATCGCCCAATCATCCTGGAGTCCGAGTACATTGGACATGCCTCTCCCGAAGAGGACCTTCGCAGCTAGACGGTTTCCTCCGAACGGCTAAAAAGGAGAATCGAACGGTTGAGAAGATGCCCCGAGTTGTCAAAACACTCGCAATAGAGAGTGCCGTCGACCCGTCTCAACACGTTCGATTCCCTTGAGGTGAAAGCTTAGTATCGATGTGATTTCAATGTGCGCAAGAAAAGCGCAGCCTCGAAAATTCCTGACGCAATCTCGAAAAACTGGACCGTCCATGCCCCGTGGCAGCACCAAAATCAAAACGACCCGAAGAAAACTCGGCTACTCACAGCTTGATTTTTCCCTCCAAGCGGGGGTTGGCGTCCGCACACTCCAGTTGGCCGAAAAAGGGAAGGAAGAAGTATCGGACAAGACGCTCCGGCTGATCGCCGACGCATTAGGTTTGCCACTCGAGGAGGCATGCCACCGCGACGAAGCCCTCACCGAAGATGACTTCGACAAACTCCCATGGTCGATGTCGCGTTTTATCCGCCGCCGCATCGCACCGGCAAACAATTCATTTTGCCAAGAGGAAGCCGACGTTAAAGATGTGATCGGACGGATGCGGGAGAGCTGGGCGGTGCACCTGGAAAACGCGAAACCTGAAGACGACGTCCAATTCTTCTTCGATGCCGATGAGAAACTCAACGAGCACTACTTCCGATACGAAGAACGTTACCTTTCGATCTGGAAGAAGAATCCGTGGACGCTGATGCTCGCAACCGATGGAGAGGAACGCCGCGGCGCGAGTGTCGTGTTGCCGATCACCGACGAGGCCTTCGAACGATTCCATCGTGGTGAAGTTTCCTTCATGGATCTCGACGAAAATGACATCGTCGACGAGAGCCAAAACCTCGTCCTCGATTCCGCTGTCGAGTTCTGCGGCACCGGCAACCCGGCATGGTATCGATTCACAGAAAGCCTCAGCTACGCTGTCTTTTGCCAGATCGCGATGTTGTCGCTCGATCCAATGGGAGACGACTTCCGAATGATTTCGTTTGGTGCGAGCCCACTTAATTTCAAACGTTTGCTGTCGCTAGGATTCGAAGACTCCGGCTCGATAATGCCCGAATTCGATTACCCAATCTGCCACTTCGCCATCAACCACGACGTACAGTCCGACGATACCTACGCCCAAGCGACAACAACGAAACACTACGCTCACCTGTTCAAACGTTTTTGCAAATCCCCTTCACGGGTGTTCGCAAAGCGGCGCATCGTCACTCGCGTACTGCGGGCGCTGCAACCCGCCGTCAAGCCACAGCGCCAGACGGCTGCGAAGCACTTGAGGTCGTTCGTGGCATAGTCGTGTACCGATGCCACGTGGGTTTGCTCTGCATCGCTCCCCCGTACGCCTCGAGAAATCGGTAGTAAGGAAGTTCGCCGGCCTGATGCTGTGTGCCAGCGGATCGACGCAGTTGATAGGTCACCTTGGATTGTTCGGCATGCAGATAACCGGTGCGGCGTCGCCAATCTGCACTCGACCACGATTCCAAATCTCGCAAGATCGTCGGACACATTCTGCGAGGTCCGCTGCGTATCTTCCATTCTCCCCCAACGACCTCAGCCAGGTCTTCGGTAATGACACTGCGATCGCCACGCCGTAATTTCAGACAACCGTTTTTGCGGTGCACCGACGAGAAAACGTCATCGGCGACCAACTGATAGCGAGGTTCCCCGGAGTCGAAGCGGCTCATTGCGGCAAAACAGGTGTGTCCGATCTCCGCAACTCCATAACAATGCAAAACCTCGAGCCGACTACCGCAATTTGCCAATTCCTCTGAAACAAACGCCTCCAACGAACGAGGCAAGTAGTAGCCCCCGACGGCCCATAAGATTTCATCCGGAATTTCAAACCCGGCATCGATCGCCTGCAGCAACATCTCTGCCCCAACGAGCGGCTGCCCCGCCATTACCACAGACCGAAAGTCCAACGCGGCCAAACGCATCGCGCGGATAAAGGTAGGCGGATGCAGATACGTGTCGACAAACGGTGCCACACCCTGCAGCCCTAACGCCGCTGGATACGCACTCACAATCATAGACCTTTCACTGAACCAATTGGCAAGCTCCGGAAAGGTCCTGACCAATTGCGTCATGCGCTGACCGTCGGATCGGCCGATCACGCGGAACCCTTCGGGTGACAGCGAGGTGGAACCAGCCGCGTACGACAACTCGCAGGTCCCCAATTCAACGTTGATGTTGGTGGGTCGAATCATCTCGCCTTCCCATACAAAATTTCGAACGGGGGTTCGGAACACAGATGCGGAAGCCGCCCCTCACGAACCAGCGTCGCCTTGACGTCCCATGTCGACAAATCAAACCATTCGCTGAACTTTCGCATCAAGAAAAACGGTTGCCAAATCTTGGTGCGAATCCAAGTGTCGTCGTAGCTAAACACACCCTCGGTGGCCTCGGGCATTTCATGCGTCCATGCTTGGTTCCAGTGAAAACCTTCTCGCGCGATGTCTTGAATTCGGCGAGACGTAAACGAATCCCCCGGAACGACAAACGAAACGTAGCCGCCGGGACGAAGCAACGCGTGTATTTTCTTCGCAGCCTCTTCCAAACCGGATTCGCTGTGAACGTGATTCCAGTACCACGCGGCACTGACCAAGTCGAATGATCCGTCTTCGGCTTCGAAGTCCTCGAACGTAGAACAATAGTACTGCGTCCGAGGATGTTCATTCTGTGCGATCGCGATATCGATCAAATCGTCTGAACTATCGACACCTACTAGCGAATGAGCGTAATCTTCGAGGATCTTGGTTGACTCACCATGCCCACACGCGATGTCCAGCGCGGACTGACAAGGCTCGCGAAGCATTTCCTGCAACGCGAGTTCGTGACAGCGATGCACCGAGTCATAGTAGTCTCGTACTTGGTTCGCTTCGGACTTGTATTGATCGTAATTCTGCCATTGATAAACCGTCATTGAATCGTTCCTTGAGTACGTGAGGAAATGGCTGAAACTGCCGGAAGAGTGAGATGCTGAATCGTCGGGGAGTGTTCCGCGTTGTCGAACTCGCACGCTGCTTGCACGACATCCATCCACAACGGATCCTCCAATTCGTCAAAGAGATCCGAGAAGAAGGTACGGCGGTTGGGATCGGCGGGCATCATCAACGCGACGCTCTCGGTCCCCAGGGCCGGATGCACGAAGTCGGATCCCTCAATGACCTGAAAACCCATCCGCCGGTAGAACGGAACAAGCGTCTTTTCTGCGTTGATTAGCACGAGCCGTGACGCGAGGCTGAGTTGGTCTTGCCACACGGCACGCACCATCGCCCGCAGCGTCTTCATCGAAGAACAGCGACTCCGGTGAATTCGAAACTTGCACGTGGAGTAAATCTCGCCTCGAAACGCGCGGAGCAACTTCTGCGGATAGGCGTCTTCGCAGTCGATTTTGCCGTCCGTCAAACGCGTTGCCGTCCTCGTTCCAACCGGACGATCGTCGACAGAAAGGGCGTAGTGATAGCTGTACCGGTCGAATGCAAACTCAGAACGCTGCCCCTGCTCGTCCGATCGAATCTTTACGATCTGATCGTAGAGCGGGTTGTCTGTTCCAAAGTCTCGCTGGATCGAAAGATTTTCTTCCCGCAGTTCCAACAGCAAACGAAAAGAGGGCGAAGCGAGGCCAGGTCCGCTGCGCATGTTGACACCATTGTGCGAAAGCCTCCCGAGACAAACTGGTCATGAGAAAACGCGTGATTTGGATCCGCATCCATGAGGCGACCGACACGGGAGGACGATCGATTGCCGCTCACCCTAGGCGGCAAAAGACATGAGGGGACACACGGGTGACATTCGTTTGTCCCTTATCATTTTTGTTGGACGTTCGGCCTTGATAGCAACCACCTGCTAAAAGCCAAACGTCAATAGGGAATAACCCTTAATTTGAACCCAAACTTCTGCTGCAGCCGGTACCGTTGAGGGGGTTCAAAAAATCTCCAGCTAAAAAATCATGATGTCCATTCAATGTCTCTTGCCGGAATCCAGAGACTTCCCCTGTTTTTAGCTACTGCCGCATAGCTGAATAGTTTTTGTTTGTTAGAATAGACAAGCTGTTTCAGGGGTCGGACTTCGGTCTGGGTCGGGAAATGCCCCTCTCGTCCCCCCCTGTAACAGTTTCTTTCTGGCTGCTGCCTCGGCGACACTTTTCATCATGATGTCGTCGCTCTTTGCCTGCAGCATCGAGGCCAGTTCCACGGGTTGATCACCTGGGAATGATGCTGTCCATCGCGAGACTGGTTGACGCGACAAACCGGCATACGGCTACGACAATGTTGCACCACGATAGGTGATCTGTTGACGTTTCAACGTGTGGGCGGCACAAAGCTCAGCGAGATCATCACGGTGACCTACCACGATCACCTTGTCACCAGCGGCCAACGTGCGGGTACCCGAAGGGTTCATGTCCACACCGCCGTCAACAGAACGCACGGCGACAATTAGAAACCCACGGTTGCCACGCACCTCGATGTCTTGAAGGCTTTTCCCAACTAAAACTGACGTGCTGCCGATTTTCAGCTCTTCCATCTGCAGACCGATCATCGACAGTTCATCTTTGAGTTGATGAGTCGCGTCATCTGAATTGAGCAGACTCTCGGCAGATGGATGCAGTAAAAGCTGCGTGGCCCTTTTTGCACCAATCGCGGCGGCCATCACCACATGATCCGCACCACATCGCCGCAAACGTTTTTCAGCCGATTGTGACTCGCCTCGCGAGACCACCTCAACGCTGCGGTTCAAATCCCGAACCGTTACACAAATAAACGCATTGAGCGCATCGTCCGGCAGCATCGTGGCGAGTGATTTCGCGTGCTCAATCCCGGCCTCTCTGAGGGTTTCTTCTTCCGTCGCGTTTCCGAGCATCGCGAGCATCCCCGCTTCGTGTGCTTCGGCAACACGGACCGGACTCTCATCGATCACCAGAAAAGGACGTTCGCGTTCTTGCAATTCGTTGGCGACGATGGAACCCATTCGCCCGAACCCACAAACGATCGTGTGGTCTCGCAGTTTGGCAATGCCTTGACTCACTTGGCGACTCCGAAAAGCGTTGTGCAACTCACCGTCAATCAGAAACTGCATGAAGCCACCGACGGTATAAATGGCGGCTCCATATCCAAAAACAATCACAAAGATCGTCAGCACACGCAGGGACGTGGTTTCGACCGGGTGAACCTCGCCGTATCCCACCCCAAAGATCGTGATCACGACCATGTACAACGCATCGCTAAGGGTCCATCCTTCACGGACATACCCGAACGACGCGACCACGCAGATCGATACAAAAACGATCAGCCCCGCGAAGATTCGGCGAAATGGTGATGGCGGCATATTGGAGATGCAGGTTCCGACAATCAGGCGCAAATGAAGAACAGGAGGGCCCCGAGACCTGACTCGTTACACGAGAAAGAGGTGTCCCCCTCACTGGCAATCGAGGTGCGAGTCGCCGCCTGCGATAGATCCACCGATCGCCGTCTTTAGAATGTCGGATTATAACCGCGTTTGCTAGCGGGCGATCTCGAGCACGCGGGATAAATCCATCACGCCGTCGTATAACGAGCGTCCGATGATCGCAGCGGGCATTTTCATCGCGACGAGTTTCTCGACATCCTCGTAGGTGGTGACGCCACCACTGGCGACCAAAGGGATGTCAGTTGCCGCGGCCATTTCACCGAGCCCATCGAAGTTGGGGCCTTGCATCATCCCGTCGCGAGCGATGTCGGTGTAAATAATCGCCGCTATGTTCGCCGTTTTCTCGCGGAGCGTTTTCGCCAGTTCGATCGCGGTCACCTCACTCGTCTCGAGCCAGCCCTGCGTCGCGACGAGCCCGTCGCGGGCATCGATTCCCGCGGCGAGTTTTCCGGGATAGGCATCGCACATCGCGGTAAACCACTCCGGATCCTTCAGTGCCCGCGAACCGACCACCAAACGAGACACGCCCGCGTCGATCAACGCGACAATCGTCTCTTCATCGCGAACGCCGCCGCCCATCTGGCACGGCAACCCGGTCGCCTTCACGATACGCTCGACCGCGGCCCGGTTGGCCGCTGGGTCGTCGCCACGGGCGGCATCGAGATCGACCAAGTGCAGCCGGTCGGCGCCGCTGTCTTGCCACCGCTTGGCAAACTCCACCGGATCGTCGCCAAAGGTCGTTTGTTGGTCGTAATCGCCCTGACGCAACCTCACCGGTTTGCCATGTCGCAAATCGATCGCGGGCCAAATTTCCATCCGTCAGTTCCGTTTCAAAAAAGGGGCATGCCTATCAACATCATCACGTAAACTTCTGCTCAGCGACGAATCGCTCGGCACGAACCATGATCCAAAACGGGTGAAATTTCAAGGCAGCCCACCAGGCCGCGGAACGACCGGTGAACCAGCACGCTTTGCACGCCGCGTGAGAGCGACGCCACGGTAGGGCAAACACCGCGTCTGCGGATGACGTTTTGCCTACTCCTTCGCGCGAGTTTTCTTCGTCCCGGCAAAATGCTTCAAACGGCGAGCGATCTCGCCTTTCGGATCGACCGGAAAACCAAATTCCAACGCGTCGGGATCGATCGGGAACTCCCCATCGCCGTTGGCGTGGAAGTAAGCGGCAATATTAAGAACCTGCAACGCCTCGACCGAATCACGACTTCGCTGCACCGATCGCAGCAACACGTCACGCGGGTCCGCCTTCCCGAGCAGTGCCAAAAACTCGATCGCACGCGCGGCGACCAATGGTTCGGAATCCAGCGTCAAACGCGTCGCCAATTTCAACATCGACTCGTCCGACGCCGCGACCGCCCGAGCATCATCATTGCCGGCGACTTTGGAACTGGCCGCACATAATGCCCAATAACGCACCCACGGGTCAGCCGAGTTCATCGCGGACAACAAAGGCGACGTCGCTTGGTCCCACGGCATTAATGCGATGTTCGCCGTATCGATGTACTTGGCGATGCGGTCGTGATTTTGGCTCCCAAATTGGACCGGATTCTCCATCCCTTCACGCAACCAAATCGCCTCGGGAAAGAACCCCAGATCATTCGTTTCTTTGAGGTGATCGTCGAGCAATCTTCGCATCTGCATCAAACGGCTACCGTGTTCGCCGGAAGACGCCAGGTTCTCCACTTCGTGCGGATCGTTTGACAGATCAAACAGTGCTTCGACCGGTCGAGTTTGGAAGAAGGCGAGTTGCTCGGGGGGCAAGTTGGACTCTTTCGCCAGTTCACGCCACTCCTGATACGCCAGCATTTCATAGCGATACTGGTTCTCGAGCGAGTTGGGATACTGAGCCTCGAAGTAGCGAATGTATTTCCAATTGCCCACCCGGACAGCGCGGACGAGATCGTACTTTTCATCCATCCGATCGGAGTAGCTGAACGTTGTCTCTCGTTTGTCCACCGACGTCGCGGACACACCGGGTCCGAGGAACGCCTCACCGTCAAACGCATCCGGAATTTCAACACCCGCCAAATTGAGAACCGTTGGCGCGAAGGCGATAAATGACACGAACCCGTTCGTACGGGAACCCAATTCACGGTCCACTCGATCACGATAATTCTCCGGCACGCGAACCACGAACGGCACATGCAGACCGCTTTCAAACACATAGCCTTTCGAGCGAGGCAGGACACCGCCATGGTCACCGAAGTAAAACACAAACGTATTTTCGAGTTGGCCAGCCTCCTTCAGATCGGCGAGCACCTTTTCGACTTTCGAGTCGATAACCGAGATTCGATCGCGATAATAAGCCGCCGTGAATCGCGTCAACTTGGTTTCAGGAAGGTAGGGCGGAACGAACACATCGTCTTGCGAAAACGAAGTTTCTTTCTCGGTTGCTGACTTTTTGAAATGCAACCGGCCCTCATGAGAATCGGCATGCGTTTGCACATGAAAGAACGGTGTGCTTTCGGTGGGACGTTTTTTCCACGATGCCTGATTGCTGGACTCATCCCAGGGTTGTTCACTGAATTGTGCGTTGTAGTCGGTCTTGCTGCTGTTCGTCGTGTAGTAACCGACATCACGCAGGTAGACCGGAAACATCTCGACACCCTCGGGCATCGGAGCGAGTCGGCTGCGTCGATGATACTGCGTTCCAATCCGCGGACCGTAGCAACCCGTGATCAGCGTCGTTCGCGCGGTCGAGCAAACCGGGGCATTCGAAAACGCACGATCGAATGTGATGCCATGTTTGGCCATCGACTCAATCGCAGGAGTCGAAACTCCATGGATGTCAAAGTGTTTGAGATAGTGTTTGGAATTGTCTTCCGACATAATCCATACAATGTTCGGACGTGGCGACTCCGCCTGAATCGGCGTGACAATCGCCCCCACGAAAAACAACGCACCTGCCAAGGAGATCCAAGCGGGCATCGATTCGGTCAACACCGAGAAAGCTCTGTTGAAAGACAAAATTGTCACCGCATCAGGTTGTGAGGAAGGGTATGCGAGGAAGGATTGAGGTGGCTTCCGCAACATCACGCCAGATCAGGTGAAGGTAGAATGGCGTCGCACGGGCCTCAGTGGCGACAGTCTACGACGCCGCGAACTCTCCGAAAACGCAGGGGGGCTTCATTTTGTCAACAATCCGCAATGATTATCGTTCCGCGTTTGCGGAGGAGTGATCGGACCTGTTTTGACAGCACGCCGATGGTGGTCGATGCAGCAGCGTTCCCGTTCGATGTGGGCTTGCGTAATTTCGGTCAAACTGAAAGTTTAGGCGACGGCGGAAGCGATCGATCGCTGGTCAGCCAATTCTCGCTCGACGAATCCTGTTATCCCCATGTCATCGAATTCGCCTACAACGCAGGGTAACGCCGACTCCTCGTCGGCAGGCCCGCAAAACACGTCCCGCCCGGCGTTTGCCCCATCACGCATCCTGCTGTTTGGTTGCCTGGCCGTCTTCGGTGCCGCGGTAGACTTGTGGTCAAAAGCCGCCGTCTTCAATTGGCGAGGCCTGCCCGGCCAACGCGACATCTACTGGGTCATCGAAGGGTATTTCGGAATCGAAACGGCCGTCAACATCGGAGCGGTCTTTGGAATCGGTGCGGGCAAAGGACTCATCTTTGCAGCCATTTCCGTGGTCGCGTTGATTGCCATCTTGATATGGTTGTTTTGGTTCGGTGCTGCCGAGTCGGCATGGCTGACTTTTGCACTCGGGTGCATCACCGGTGGCATTATTGGAAACCTGTACGACCGATTGGGCATGTGGTGGCAACCCGACTATCCCGAGGCGTGGAGCAGCGGGGTGCGGGATTGGATTTTGTGGCAGGCATCGGATCAATGGAAGTGGCCGAACTTCAACATCGCAGACTCGCTGTTAGTCACCGGAGCGATCATGCTGTTTGTCCAGTCGGTGTTCTTCCCGCCGGCGAGCATGCTGCCCGCCTCGACCGCAGATGATCCGAAACAAGGAAGCAGCAACGAAGATTAACGAATCGCGTCCGCCCTCTCAGACCGCTGTTCCTCCGCTCGCTCAATCCGCCGCACATTTCGCCAGCAGGCTCGTGCGGATGCGTGTGCTGTGTCTCGTCATCGGTTGTCTGTGTTTTCTGCCGATGGTGTATTACCAATCGGGGTTGACGATGAATCGCTCACTCGCGGCGATGTTCGCCGACGATGACGAGGCCCTGCTCGACTACCAACATCTTCAGTCAACATTTGGCGGCAACCTGGTCGTCATGCTGGTCTACGACGACGATCACTTGATGACCGCCGAGGGACTTCAGCGCAATCACCAATGGACCGAACAGGTCGAATCCACCGAGGGCGTGGAAGGCGTCTTGTCGGTCGCCAAACTGGTAGACGCGTTTCGATACCTCCGTCCAGAGTTCTCCTTGCCGTTTGCGGGATCATCGACGGACAAACCGATCGCGTTGTTTCGACGCGACGACAAAATTGCCGAGCAGTTCCGCGATCTCTTCGCCGGTTACACGCACAGCAACGATGAAACAACCGCCGCCATCGTCATCATGCTGCAACAACCGAGCGGAGAGAACGAGAACATCGTCACAAGCGCAGCCGAAAGCACAGCCGACATCAGTCAAACCGTCACCCGGCTGCGTCACATCGCAGAAGAAATGCCGCCATCCCATCGAGCGATGTTGGTAGGGGAACCGGTCTTACTCGAAGACGCGTTCGACCTAATCCTTTCCGACGGACGGCGTCTCGCCATCGGAACGATCGGACTGCTTTGCGTGGTCATCCTGCTAACGCTTCGTGACGTTCGCGTGGTCATCCTCGCGGCGGCGTGCATCGTTTGGTCAACGGTCGCGACCCGTGCCATCATGGTCTTCTGGGGCGTCGAACTGTCACTCGTTTCGGCGATCTTGCTCGCCCTGGTAGCCGTGGTCGTAGTGGCCGCGATCATGCACCTCGCGGTTCGATGTCATCAAACCGGATCGACCATCACCGCAGCGATCGCCGCACTTGCGATCCCCATCACGTGCACCTGCTTGACCGACGCGGCGGGGTTTGCCGCACTGATGGTTTCAGAAGTCCGACCGGTCATCGAATTCGGTTTCATGACCGCAACCGCAGCGTGCTGCGTGTTGGTGTCATTGGCGTTGTTCTCGCCGATGGTGATGAGTTTTCCTGAAAAGCATCTGTGCTTTGCCCGGAAGAAACGAGACGACCACGGCACCACCTCACGATGGCTCAGACGCTTGGCAATGCGGAGTGTCAAACACCACTTCGGATTGGGAGTGACAGCCCTCGTGATCCTGTTGGCGACGCTTGGCTACGTCATGCGATTGGAAACCAATTCCAGCTTCCTCGACAATTTCCGACGCAACAGCTCGATCGTACGAAGCTACGCGCGTGTTGAAGAACGACTCGGCGGAGCAGGCGTTTGGGATGTTGTTCTGCCTGCACCCTCGATAGTCACACCGACCTACTTTGAACGTGTTCGCGAACTAGAAGATCAACTTCGAAAGATCGAATTGAGGGTGCCCGGTGAACCGAGCGAGAATGACTCCGCGAAAGATCCATCGACCGTGCGGTTGAGCAAAGTACTCAGCCTCGCCGACGCGGACGAAGTCGCTCGGCAGGTAACCATGCTTTCATTCGTCACACCCGACGTACGCCTGGCAGGCATGCGTGCGGCGATACCGACCTTTGCCGAAGCGTTGTTGACGTTTCCCGACACCGTCGAAGAGCAGGCAGGCACGTCCTCTGATTCCCCTGAAATGACACGTAGCCTTCGCATCATGCTGCGCAGCAACGAGTCCTTGTCGGGCAAAGCAAAAGCGGCCTTGATGAACCGAGTGCACGACACCGTGCAGGCGTGGTCTGCAGAAACAGATCATCGACCGAGCGACAACCAATCGGCAGCCGACCGCAAGATCGTTACCGGTTACTCAGTGCTGATGTCTCGGTTAGTCGCGAGCCTGATCCGCGACCAATGGAAGGCATTGGGGGTCGCTCTCGCGGTCGTCGGTTTGCTGATATGGGGTGTGACCTATCGGTTCTCGTTGACGGTCGCGGCTCTAATCGTCAACACACTCCCCATTCTAATAGTGCTTTCGGTAATGGGCATTTTTGGCGGACAGCTCGACTTAGGGTCAGCCACCATTGGCGCGGTCTCGATCGGGTTATCGATCGATGGTTCGATTCATTTCTTGAGCGGCTACCAACGACGAAAAGCGGCCGGCTATTCCGCGTCGCACGCCGCCGTTGAGTCGGCCGCTGACCTCGGCGCACCGATCTTGCTGGCCAGCGGCGCATTGGTGATCGGCTTCGCCGTCTTGGTGACCAGCCCGTTTGTACCGACGGCGACGTTCGGGCTGCTCGTCGCCGCGACGTTGGCGATCTCCGCGGCGGCCAACCTGACCCTGTTGCCGGCTTTGGTGGTTTGGTTCGAAAGACGAGAGGACATGGCAACTCAAAATCTGCCGGACAACGGATCACCCGCCCCGCATTAAACGCGGTTGATACGGGCCCGCGGAAGCGAACGCTGCCCGGAGGATGCATCGTCGGACAGCCCGTTACTGTCGCCTAGCAATCAATAAACCTTGGACTCAATCAATTGATTGAGGTAGCGGCGAGTATGATCGAGCACCATCTCGTACTCGAGCGGCTCGACATCTTCGCCGATCACTTCCGCTTCGATCGGACCTTGATAGCCATGTTCGAGAAGCGTGTGAACGATCTCGTTGATCGGCACACAGCCTTCACCGAGCAGACACCGGTTCATCTCACCGAGCGGGCTGTGACGCCCATCACCCACCTGCAGCAGATGAACGTGATCGCAGACATGGGGCAACCACTGCAGAACGTCATCGTCCATCCCGACATGATACGTATCGAAGACCAACCCTAAGTTGGGACTCCCGACCATCTCAATGATCTGCATGGTCGATTCGAGGTCGTTCACGAAAGACCATTCGTGACCGCACCCGGGGTGAAACGGCTCCAACGCGATCCGCACACCGAATTCTTCTGCAAAGACAGAAATTTTTTCGAGAGCCTCGCACAACGTACGACGCGCATGTCGTCGAATGTGATTGTTCCTGCCACCGGCGAGTACCACGAGCGTATCTGCACGCAGATTGGCCGCATCCGTCACCGCGGTCATCGCATCGCGAATCGCATCGACGAAACCTCGACCATCACTGCCGGTAAAACCACCCGCCCAACTGAGCGAAGTGACAGATAACTCCACGTCCGCGAGCAGTTCGATGCAGCGTTCGATACCGAAGTCATCGAGCTTCGGACGAAACAAACCGATGCCCGCAAAGCCGTGTGCCGCGTATGCCTGCGCGTCCTCTTCCAAATCCCACCGAAACGTCGACAACTGATTGACCGCAAGGGTGTTCATTATCAATTCGATTGACAGGGAAAGGAACGAAGAACAAAACACCGCCGCGACAAAAAAAGCCGCTCCGATCCGAGCGGCAGTCGTTTGGCGGTGCGATGGTTGGGAGTATGCCGAGAAGTTCGTCGTGTGTAAAGATTTGTTTTCGAAGTCTCCAATTCGTTAATTCCGTAATTTGCTGCGTTGACGCTCGGCAAACGTTGAGTGAAACTAACGATTCCGCCGATCGAAATCGGCTCGGCAATTCGGACGTCCGCCGAACTTTCGACATCCACCAAATTTTGGATGCCCTCGCTCCGAGATGTTGAGTTGCAACCGTTCGGTTTCAGGCGACAAGTGCCCTTCGCGTTGGAGCGTTTCCGTAACGGAATGCATCACCACGAGGAGACCGCCTGAAACACCGGGGGGCACCCACCGGTTTCGATCGCAGGCAGTGCTCGCAATTCCAACTTCAGGCATGCATTTCGCAATCGCCGCTTCTCCCTTCGATAAGTTGCATGACAACATTGGACAAACAACGCCGTAAAAAATTACAAGCCGTCGTCGACAAGGACTACTCGTACCGTTCGTACTATGATGACGACGTCGAAGTACGAGCGACGGGCAAATGCGGTTATGGGGTTTACGCCGTCCGGCAATTCCTGCCGGGCGAGTTGGTGATGGAAGTCACCGGCCAGTTGATCAGCAAGAAGGGATACGAGGGCAGCGAATATGTGATGGATCTCGATACCAAATGGTATCTCGAACCGAGCACACCCGGTGCGTTCATGAACCACTCCTGCAGCCCCAATTGCGAACTGGTTCAATTGACGAAAACCTCACTCGGCGTCGTCGCGATCTGCAATATCGAAGCCGACACGCAGTTGACATTTGACTACGCATGGGAAGCGTTTGACTGGAATCCCAAATGCCAGTGTGGGTCACGAAACTGCCGCGGGTGGGTCGTTGCCGAGGACGAAGTCAAAAAGATGAAGCGACTCGCCAAGAACCGAAAAAAGAAGCCTCGTTGAGGCCCTACCGGATGGAAAGTAGACGCGGCGGAATTAACCTGGGGGCTCCAGGACGCCCATTCCGATTTCGCATCACCAACCGCCCGTGTCGCTGATCTACCTCGACTTCAACCGAACGACTCCCGTGGCTCCCTCGGTCATCGAGTCGATGCAGTCCTTTTGGTCCACGCACTTCATGCTACCTTCGCAGTCCCATGTGCATGCCTCGGCGGTCAGCGAAGCGATTGAAACGGCCCGCGAGGGCGTGTCGATGCTGCTCGGGTGCGACCCGTTTGAAGTCGTCTTCACCAGCGGCGGAACGGAAGCGAACAACCTCGGCGTCCTCGGCGCCGCGATGCTCTGCCACGCCGGAGGCGAACCGCACGAACTGGTCCCCTCCTACCCGTGCAATCGAGACGTTCCACCGCCGCACGCGTTGGTCGCCGAGATCGAAGACGACGCGGTGATTTCCGCTGCCAAACACCTACAACATCTCGGGTGGAAGGTCGATTTCGTCCCCTGCGACTCTCAGGGCGTGGTGTCGGTGGAGGACTTTGAATCGCGATTTGAACTCACCACGCGACTGGTCTGTTTGCAACTGGCCAATCCGATCCTGGGCACAATCCAACCGGTCCGTGAACTGGCCGACCGGTGCCACAACCATGGGATCCGCGTCCACTGTGACGCCACCGCCGCGGTCGGCCGCCTGCCGATGGATGTCAATCAATTGCGAGTCGACACGCTCGCATTGTCGGCACACAAATTCTACGGCCCCAAAGGCTGCGGCGCGCTGTTCGTACGCCGCGGCTTGGACCTGCACCCCATCTCCTACGGCGAATCACGAGAGATGGGCCTGCGAGCGGGCAGCGAAAACGTCCCCGGCATTGTCGGCCTCGGCGCCGCAGCGTCGTTAACCGCACGATGCGTCGACGAAGCCCAGGCCACGTTGGAGGAACTGTGCGACCGCCTCGTTAATGGCCTGCGCTCGACGCTCGACGGACAAATCACGGTGCTGTCCGAAAACGCGAACCGATTGCCCAATACGGTGGCGGTGGAGCTGGGCTGTGAAGCGAGACGCATCCAGAAAGCGGCCCGGCAACTCGTCGTCGCCCGGGCGATGTCGGAGTGCCCGCCGGATGAGTTCACCCGGGTGCTCCGGTCGATCGGACGAACCGACAAGCAAATCGGTCGAACGCTGCGTTTTTCGGTCGGATGGACCACCAGCCGCGAGCAAATCGATCGAGCGGTCGATCTGATTGCGGAAGCCTGCGAGTGTGCGTCCCCCTGAGTCCCACTCCTACCGAGCCCCTACTCGCACTGAAGCACGCCTGTCGACTTCCCCCCCGCGAAACTCGGCTCTCGAGAACTTCCGCTCGAGCCTCCAGCAGTCGGACCTGCCGTCTATTTCGACGACTCTTCGGGATACTCGACAATGATGTTGCTGTTGAGCCCACCGCGGGGAGTCCAACGACTCTCGACTTTGACGCGTCGAGGCTGGACGACGGCAACAAAGTCGTCGAGAATCCGATTCGTAACAGCCTCGTAGAAGATCCCTTCGTTGCGAAACCGCTGGAGATACATTTTCAGGCTCTTCAGCTCCACACAGATTTTGTCCGGAACGTAGGTGAAAACAATCGTGCCGTAATCGGGCTGGCCTGTCTTCGGGCATACCGACGTAAATTCGGGGCAGTGATGCTCGATCGTAAAATTGCGTTGCGGAGCCGGATTGTCGAAGACTTCGAGAATATCGCGGAACTCAGAAGGGTTAGAATTCACTAGATTGATGGTCAAACGGGTCGAAAGATTGAAAGAACGAGAACACGCCGTGCCCGCGTTGTTGTACCCGGACATATCGCTGCGAAAAGGGGCCACGGCTTGTGCCGACAACGCCGCCGGCCCGCACCACGTTAGCGAACCGTCGACCCCCACACCCCGTTCCGCCTCACCCGCCACCCAAAATCGACAATTGCGGATTGCCGAAACCTTCACCAGCCTTCAAGGGGAAGGGCGGCTGACCGGTGTGCCGAGTTTCTTTATCCGGACCAGCGGCTGCAACCTGCGATGCTGGTTCTGCGACACGCCCTACGCGTCGTGGAATCCCGAGGGCGATCGCCTGTCGATCGAGTCACTGGTCGACGCCGCGATCGAATCATCGATATCACCGGACGCCGCGGGCCCGCCCACGAACGAGTCGAGCGACGACGCGAATTCCGCACACGCGGCCGATCCAGCCAATGCCCCGATCCCGGTCCGGCACGTCGTGCTGACCGGGGGCGAACCTCTCATCGCGGCCGGGTTCCCGGAGTTGGCTGCCGCTCTGCGCGAGGCGGGAATGCACGTAACGGTCGAAACCGCCGGCACGGTCGACGTTGATTTCCCCTGCGACCTGCTTTCGCTCAGCCCCAAACTGCGAGCCAGTCGGCCCGATCCGAAGGCTCACCCGAAATGGTCACGGCGACACGAGGAACGCCGCATGCCGGTGGCGACCATGCGTTCATTGATCGAGCGCTCGCCAGCCGTCCAGGTCAAATTTGTTGTCGACTCCCCTGAAGAGTTTGGCGAGATCGAAGAAGTTGTCACGGACCTGCGGATCGATGCCGCGGACGTTTGGATCATGCCACAAGGGGTCAGCGTCGAACAACTCGACGATGCCGCCCAATGGCTGACTCCGTGGGCGAGCCAACAGGGCTATCAGTATTGCGACCGAATGCAAATTCGCTGGTACGGCAATCGACGTGGGACTTAACGATGCCTTTGCAGCCCCCCGAAACCGACACCCCCGCTCGCATCGCCGAACCTGAACCAATCCCGGCCGAAGCAATTCCCTGCGGCGCAGCAACGAATTCCAACGAAGCGTCGTCGGTGGAAGGCATGTCACCCGGAAACGATGCCGCGTTGAAAGGGATTTTTCTACGGCCGCGTTTACTGGCCTTCGTGGTGATCCTCGGCCTTGTCACGCCACTGCTGGTCGCGCGCACCCTTTCGCCGTCCACACACGGCCTGGGCACACACCAACAACTCGGCCTGCCACCGTGTTCGATGCGTGTGCTCTTCGGCATCCGCTGTCCGGCCTGTGGAATGACGACTTCCTGGAGTCACTGGACACGTGGGGATTGGTGGGCGAGCCTGCGAACCAATGCGGGCGGAGCCTGTCTAGCGTTCGTAGCCGTGGGGATCGTCGCGATCGCCGCCAAAGTGCTTTGGACCGGACGCGTGCCGGAACCCCCGACCACATACCGCGTCGGATGGGCAATCGTCGCCGTTGGCGGGATCACCGTCATCGACTGGTTCGTGCGTCTGAGCCAGTAGACCGCCTTCGAATCCAGCCCGATTGCGACGTTTCAACGCCGCAACATTGCCGCAAAACACTGCAGGAGTGGTGAAAACTCGACAAAAAATAGAGTCTTTCCCCCCTACACCGAACCCGTCTTAACGTGTGACAATACCGCGGTTCCCGACATCCGGTGCGGCACCGTGGCCGATTGTGACTGCGGTTTTCCCCGAAACACCTCTCGTTTGACTCCCGAGTCCCAACCCAACCTGCCATGAGCGACCAATTCGATCCCGATACGCCGAACATCGATGCTCCGGCAATCGGTTCCCCAACCACCGATCCGGTGCCTCATCCTTTCGAGGTGAAATTCGCCTCGCGGGTCGACCGTTTGCCGCCCTACATGTTTGGACGGATCAACAACTCGCTGTATCAGAAACGCCGCGCCGGCGATGACGTGATCGACCTGGGAATGGGCAACCCGTCCGACCCGCCGGATCCTGTCGTCATTCAAAAACTGCACGACGCCTCGGCCGACCCCACCAACCACGGCTACAGCAAATCCAACGGGATCGCCAACCTGCGCCGTGAAGTGGCGAGCAAGTACTATCGCAAATACGGCGTGCGACTCGATCCGGAATCGGAGATCATTTCCTGCCTCGGCAGTAAAGAAGGTTTCTCCCACATGTGCTTGGCCCTGATGGGCCCTGGGGATACGGCGATCATCCCATCGCCTTACTTCCCCGTTCACATGTACGGCGTCATTTTGGCGTCGGGTAACGTCGTCGCTCTGGACGTCGCCGACCCGGACAAATTCCTCAGCAACGTCGCGTACACTTGCGAGAACCTGACACCAACGCCCAAGGTCCTGATCGTCAACTATCCCCACAACCCGTCGTCCGCCGTGATCGAGCCAGACTTCTTTATCGAAGTCGTGCGTTTGGCGAAGAAGTACGGGCTGCTGGTCATCCATGACTTTGCCTACGCCGACGTGGCCTTCGACGGATACGTCCCACCGAGCTTCCTGGCCGCACCGGGAGCAAAGGATGTTGGCGTTGAGTTCACAACAATGAGCAAAGGCTACAACATGGCCGGATGGCGTGTCGGCTTCTGTGCGGGCAACCCCGAAATGGTTCGCGGCCTCGGCACGATCAAAGGCTACTACGACTACGGCATGTTCCAAGCGATCCAAATCGCCGCGATTGTCGCGCTGCGTGACACCGAAGCGAACGTGTTGCAACAATCGGAAATTTACCAAAGCCGCCGCGACGTGTTGGTCAACGGTCTGCGACGACTCGGATGGAAAGTCACTCCACCGAAAGCCGGCATGTTCGTTTGGGCCGAAGTCCCCGAGCCGTGGCGAAGCCAAATGAGCACGATGGACTTCGCGATGAAGTTGCTCGAAGAAGGCAACGTCGCCGTCAGCCCCGGCAGCGGCTTCGGGGCCGCCGGTGAAGGCTACCTCCGCATGTCGCTCGTTGAAAACGAACACCGACTGCGTCAGGCCGTTCGCCATATCGGCAAATGCTTGTCGGCATCGAAACCTACTTCCGAACCGATCGGCACCTAACACGACGGACAACGCGACCAACGCACTGTCACTTTGCAAACAAACTGACAGGCGTGCTTGCAAACGCGGCCTCCTATGCCGCGTTACTCTTTGACACCCTCTTCAGATCACTTCACTAACACTCGGGAAACGCAATGCGTTTGGGATTGGCACTGCGAGCATTCTGGAAAGCACTCTTCGATTCAGCTGCCGCCGAACGCATGGCGACCGCGTTGGACGGCGAAGGCCAACCGCGTCTAGAAACCACCGAGGAGCCGCCGAGCGAATCGAGCAAGAAAACGCAACCGATCCGCAAACTGGCACCGACGCAGAACCCTGCAATCACGTTGCTGGCAACGCTGCAACGCGACGCCCGTCTGGTCGATTTGATCCAAGAGGACCTCGATCAGTACCAAGATGCACAGGTCGGCGCCGCGGCCCGGCCGTGCTTAAAGCAATGCCGGCAGTCTCTCGATCGAATCTTGAAGATTGAGAAACTCGTCGATGCCAAAGAGAACGAGAGCATCACCGTGCCCGCAGGCGCCTCCGCCGCCCGTTACCGTTGGATCGGCGAATCCTCCGGCACCGAAGAAACGACCGCGAAAGTAGTCCACCCGGGATGGCAAGCGGTCTCGATTGAGTTGCCCCAGTGGAGCGGTGACGAAGACGACGCTAAGGTGATCGCGCCCGCCCAGGTCAGCGCGACTTAAAGCGGCCAGGCGGATCGGCCAACGCGACAGGCGACTCCGCACATCGCCGACGGGTTATCGGCACCCGCCTCAAATGACGTTCTGCGGCGATCGTGGGCATTCCATTCGAAACCGCTAGACTCGAACGTCGATGTGCCCGTTGGAAATTTGTTTCTGAACGTCGACGACCTCTTGGATCATCTGATTGATCGCGTCCCCGGTGGCTTGCTGTGCGTCGAGTTGCTTGCCTAGCAGCGCCGTATCGATCTTCGTTTGCGTCGCGTCCTGGCGTGCCTGCAGCACTTGTTGGACGGGGGCTGGGATAGCACTCATAATAACTGCCTCGCGGAGAAATCTCGCGGAGTAACCTCGCACCGGCGAACGTCGTCGGGCTATCGCAACTCTTGCTCCCTTTTCGCCCTTTGATCCGGCGGCCACCCAGCTTTTCCGATCCTCCAAACGAGTTTCTCTTCGTTCCGGACGGTTGTGACGGTTGCAACGATATTCATGAGCGACGACGACTCACGCAGCGAACTCGACGACCTGTGCAACCGGTTTGAATCCGCCTGCCGTGCCGGGGAACATCCCGCCATCGAAACCTACCTCCGGGAGAGAACTCCCGTTGGCGAGAAAGAAGCGTTGATCGAACTGCTGCTGATCGAATTGTGGTGGCAACAAAAAAACTCACGGTTGCCACACCCAAACGTCTATCACGCGAGATTCCCAACTCACGTTGATGCCGTCGAGTCCGCCTATCGCGAACTCGCCGTTCGCACCCTGCCGCCTGAATCGAGACAAACCCGAGTCACTCAGAACCCGAACACTGTCAATGACGACACATCGTTCGATGTCGATCCGTTAATCCCGATATCGCTTAGAAAGGATGACCGATTCGAATTCAAAGAGGAACTCGGCCACGGTGGTTTTGGTGTCGTTTGGCGTGCCTACGACACACAACTCCGCCGCACCGTCGCGTTAAAAATCCCTCACGCCAAATACTTCAAAGGCAACGCTCGCGAACGATTCATGCGCGAGTCGCAGGCCGCCGCGAGACTCAGCCACGACGGAATCGTGTCGGTCTACGACATCTGCGTGATCGATGGCGACCTCCCCGTCATCGTTTCGCAGTTCATTGACGGCCCCAGCCTCGCGGAGGTTAAAAAGGAACAGCGAGTACTTTCTGGTGTCGAAGCCGCCGCCGTCTGCGCCGATCTCGCCGACGCGCTCAGCCATGCACACGGGAAGGGCATCGTTCACCGCGACCTTAAACCGGGAAACATCCTCACCGACAGTGACGGCAAAGCGTACTTGACCGACTTTGGACTCGCCAAAGACATGCAAAACGAAGTCAACGTCACATCCGAAGGTGACGTCCTCGGCACAGCGGCCTACATGGCACCGGAACAGGCCGCCGGCCTCGGTCGGGAAGCCGATTCGCGATGCGACATCTATTCGCTCGGCGTCATTCTTTACGAGATGGTCACCGGAGAGCGACCGTTCCGAGGTACCGTGCAGATGCTGCTCCTGCAGGTGATGAACGATCCGCCACCGCCACCGCAGCGACTCAATGCCTCGGTCGATCGGGACCTGCAAACGATCATTCTCAAGTGCATGGAAAAGCAACCCGAATATCGGTACCAAACCGCCGCCGATTTGCGTGACGACCTGCTGCGTTTTGTGAACTACGAGCCAATCATGGCTCGACCTCCCACACCGATCGAACGGTTCATCAAATGGTACCCCTCGCACGCGACGGAAATGCTCGGCACGTACTTCATCGTCACGCCCATGACATGGATTTTCTTCATCGCCGGTGACGCACTCGGTTCGACAACATCCGATGGCTACCAACTCTCGTCTGCCGTTTTCCTCCCTTGGGCGATTTTCTGGATCGCGGTCGGATGCATGATCCTAAAGAAAGGATTTTGGTTTGAAGTAGCCAACGTGCCGTTGCTCGTCGCATTCGCTATCCTGCCTTTGTGGCTCAACGACGACGCACAAGCGATCTCGCTCATCGCATTGATCAGTTTCTTCGGATGGCTGCTGCAAATCGGAACGTTTTGGGCGCGTCACACACGTCGCAGCAAACCGAACATCGGCAACTTCCGATCACGTCTCAGCACGAGCGAGACCGGCTCGTCCTAATTTAGTATGTCCGCTCCATTTTCCGGCGGCAGACACGCGCGAGACCAACTGATCCAAACGGCAACGCTATTTCGATTTGCGTCGCATGTGCGGCAGACGCCGGCCCTGCGTCGATGCGGTCGCGAGCTGCGTGCGCAGTTCATCGAGAGCGAGCGGGCTGACCGGGATCGTGATGAGGTCCTGAAGATCAATTTCGCTCGCAAGATTGCGTTTGCCGATCTTCTCGATTTCTTTGTCGAGTGCGCTGAGCCATGGAGGCAAATCCAGCCCAACGCCGACCGGATTCTGCGACAACAGCTCCGCCTCTTTTTCGAGCATTTCAAACGCGGCACTGTGATCACGGTTTGCCTCCGCATCGGCCATCGCCGGGGCGATGAAGGCACGCATCCGATCGATCGTCATCGGCTGCACGAAACGTTCTTCCAGCCGGTCCGCCACCGTAGGCATCCGCATCGAATAACGCTTCTGCAGGTCCCTCAATCGTTTGACGTAAAGATCGGCTTCGGTCGAGATCCGTTCATTCAAACTGTGGCGCCACGCCAACGCGGCCTCGTCGAGTCCCATGCGTACGAGCACTTGATGCGTCCACATGATCGGCTTCAGGTTCCACGCAACGCGTTCGTAGCGAGACCGCAATCGCAGGAAGTCCAGGAACGTGTAGATCATCTCCCCACGATCACTCTGCGTCGTCGTGCTGTTGTAGTCTTGGTACTCCGCATGATGATCCATCAACGCTTCGAACACCAACGTTACACACTGAGCGGCCTCGTTGATGTCGATCCGTCCTTCGGTGATTGCCCGCATCAACTCGGTATCATCGAGCAGGTCGTCGCCGTCCTCGAGCGCCCGACCGAGCCAACCTTCGACGCCCTGGTGCAAAACCGCGCGAATGTTGCTGAGCTGCAAAAACCCCTGCGTGAAAAGCGGGTCACCAAACGCTTTAATGAACTGAACCATTCGCTTCCACTTCGCACCGTCACTAACCGATTCGAGTGGCGAAAGACGCAGCGTTTGACTGTGCGCGAGCCAACTGCCCAGCATCACTTCGGTCAGTTTCTCGAGCAACGGAATCAACGTCTGCGAAACCAAATGTTGATCCGTCGCAGTCAACTGTCGCCCATCGACGTCTGACTCCGAATGCGGTTCACTATCCGACCACGCCTTGGGCGAAGAAAGCGACGGCGAATCGGATGCCTTCTCGGCATCACCGTCCACTCCACTCTCTGCACCACTGCCTGTCCCCTTTTCAGGCGAATCAGCGGGTGTTCTCTGCGACGTAAAATGAAGCACGGATTCAGAGAAAGAACCGACCAACGAACGATAACCGGCTCGATACAACCCATCAAATTCGGTCACCGCTCCCGCACCGATCGGGTTGCGTTGTTCCATCTGCCGTGCCGTCTCGATCAGCCGGCATGTTTCCGTGATCAGTCCCCGCCGTGGCATCCAGTGAAGCAGATGGCGGAGCACTCGCTCACGAAGGCGAGCCACGTAGATCTTGACCGGGTCACCACCCCGCGAGAGCGGAATGTACAACAAATTCCGTTGCAAAATCGACTCGACAAACCCAGGAAACGCAGCTCTCGCTCGCTTGGAATCACCGGCGATCAGAGCGGCAAACAGCTCAATCGCCCCCACGTCATCTTCGAGAAACTCTTCGCTGAGATCCTCCGACAACTCGCCCTGCAACGCACATAAAGCGCTGCTGATTAAACGGCGGGCATCGGACATTTCGACCGCGGTTTCGATCACGCGTTCCATCAAACCGTCACGCAATACGCGGCGACGGTCATACGTTCGCATCGACTCATTATCCGTGCCGGCAGGTTTGATCTTGTATGCCCGCACGTCGCTGAGCAGTTTCAGCAAACCGATTCGATTCTCGACCGCACGTCGCGCCCACGCCTGCAGCGATTCAATTTGTTGTTCACGCTGATCACGCAATATGCCTTCGGCGTCAACGCAACTGCCCGCCGTGCCCGCTTGATCACTGTCGATCTGTTGATGCGTGATCGCGACGTCCGCCCCCACGGCCCACATGCGTGCGAGTGCCTGCAAAAAATCGAGGCGATCACCGAGGCGTTTCACTTCCGACTCGAGTTCGTCCACGCTTTCGGTTTCGCCCGACGTGTCGAAAATCGCCCCTTCGTTCCCGTCGTCGGTTGTGTCGCGGTAGATCATTCCTTCGTAGGCGGCGTCGAACAACCCTTCGTCGGGATCCTCCTCGTCGGACGGGAACAAGTCGTCGGTTGCGCTAGCGAGTTCCTGCTTCCAGTCGTCGGCCGAGTGGCCCGTGACGGAGAAGTCTCCGACCTCAAATTCGGGTGCCGACCAAAACGACTCCGCATTGGCTTCGAGATAATCGAAGAACTTATTGACTCGCGGCCACAGCTCGGCAGGGACGTCTCGCATATGCGCCCGCAACTGCAGTAACCATCGCTCGGCGAGCCGGGGCAACGAACTCGCACCGCTACGCAGCCCCACCCGATCCGCCTGCCCGAGCCAATGGATCAACAACGCCTGGGCCGGAACAAAGTCTTTACGTTCGAGCAGTGCCGAGATCACCAACATGTACGCCCGAGGCGAATCGAACAACTCCGCGTGAGGTGCCCAAAACGCGATATCACCATGACGCGCGCCGCCTCGATGCCAAAGCCGAAGTGCCTGGGCCACCAACCGAGCTGACTCATACGATTCCCATGGATCGGCCGCCTCGACCGACTCGACCGTATGAGCGGCGAACGTCCGCCACCACTGAGCGATTTCGCGGTACTGCAGATCCATGCGGTCGTACGCCGCCTCGTCATCTCGCGCCGCCGCTTCACTCCAAACCCGGGCGATGTAACCGAACAAACTCTCGATGATGAACAGCAACTCATCGAGGCGCGAGTCGTGGATTGTGTTCTCGATCCCGGGATACAAACTGAAGTTGCCGGTAAAGCCCAGAATATCCCACGGATCCATTAACCCGCCGCACTCGATCGCCCGGCGGATCAGGTCAAACGTCGCTTCGGGGACCTCAATCGCGGTCTCCAATTTGCCGGCTCGCAAGGCCCGCAGACCAAGCGTCATGCCGCAATCGATCCGGCACATCAAACGAGCCGATGCGGCCGACACGACATCCGCCTGCTTTGCCGCCGAATCGGGATATCCCATCCGGGCATAAATTCGGGCGAGCTGCACGTGTTGCAACTGCACCGCACGGCTGCGTGCCAGTGAGGCATTGAGATGCTGGCGAGCGGCCCCAAACGGTTGATGACGCGTTTGCGACTCCGCAAAGAGTCGCTCGCCGTGGGCACCGCCGATTTGCGAAATTCGCCAACGGTAGAACTCATCGCGATAGTTCGCAATCGGAACCATCAGCGAACGCAGCGTCACATCACTCGAATAGGCGCCCGGCCCCCACCCGGATACCCCCGATGCCATCAGCATCGTGCCCGCGAGCACCGATGCCGCCTCATCAAGCAGTTCCTCGCGAGGCAAATCAGGCGTTTCCTCCAGGCGTTTGAGCAGTGAGTCCAACGTTACGCTGCGAAGGATGAATCGGTCGTAGCGGCCGTCGCTATCGATCGACCGCTCGTCCCAACCACCAAAGTGATAATTCGGCCGACGGTTCACCGGATGGTCAAAGTCATACGCTCTCGGATCCAAGCAAAGCTCGCGGATTTGATTGGGGTCCATCGCGGCGGCACGCAGGATGTCCTCCGGCGCCTCGGTGATCGCTTGAAGAGCACGACGAATCAACTCACGGTAAGGCCCCGCCGAGATCCCCGCATCGTGAATCATCACCGGGATCGGACGGACAAACTCGTGCGCGTAGGGCTGGCACGTTCGGTTCTCGAGAACCGCAACCGGCCGATAGCCGACGTAGTCATTGAGCTGCGTGATCACGCGATCGACGAGCGCGTTCTCATCATCGATTGAAGACCGGTCCCCGAGATGCTCGAGGATCGCCTCGGCACAACGGGCCAGAAAGAACCCGTTGAAAATCACCTCCGGTTCGAGGTGAAACAGCAGGTCCCGGTGAAAATCCAAATACGACGGCAGGAGTTTGGACCACAGCAAACGGATTACCGTGCGTGGCCGTGCAACGTCCGCAAACGCAGAGGACTCGCCCGAGAGTTTCTCAGTCGTTTCTTCGAGCCAGTGTCGAATGATCAGAAACGGTGGCGGCCCCGACAGCACATCGCCCCCGGCCGCCTCGTCGTGTACCCGATTCCACGCTTTCAAAATCGCCGGCGCCGCGGGACCCGACGAGAACGTCAGATAACCGAGAAGGCTCTGCAGGGCCTCTCGCCCTTCCTCGGATGGCCCTTCGAGAGCGGCCCGCCACGAGGCTTCGAAATCTCCACCCGACAGGATGCCACGCAGTGCCGAACCGGCTCGCTTCTCAGCCCCCGAATCCCCACGGCGAGGCGAGTCCTGCGGACGTTCGCTATGAGGATTGGAGGACATGATTCAACTAACACCCGATAAGCTGCTAAAGAAATATAAGCTGCTAAAGAAATATGAGCCGCTAGAGAGAGATCCGAGGAGCAAGAAAGAAATTACCGCTCCGATGAGGTTCAGCGGTCGGCTTAGCCGCGTTTCCGCTTGACCGATTTCTTGACACCTTTTTTCGAAGTCTTCTTAGCGGCCTTTTTGACGCTCTTCTTGACTGACTTCTTCGTCGCTTTCTTTGCGGACTTCTTCACTGATTTCTTGACCGACTTCTTAGTCGATTTCTTGACGGCTTTCTTCGCCGGCTTGGCGGTCGCGCGCTTGGAGACCTTTGCGGACTTGGCCGTCTTTTTGGTCGATTTCTTAGCGGCCTTCTTCACCGATTTCTTGGAAGCCTTTTTTGTCGCTTTCTTGGATTGCTTCTTTGTTTTTTTGGCAGCTCCGCCACCAAAGGCAGCCTCCCAACCTTCGTTGTACTTTTCGTTGGGGCCGACTCGCAGGATCGTCATCGTGTCGATTACCTTGGGTTCTGTGATCAGAGAATGAAATCAAATGCCACGCAACCACGGAGGCGCGTCGGCATGCACCCCCATGTTTTATCGCATTTGAATTATTTAACGAGGGGCTCTGAACGATCAAACCCCATTGGCACTCGCCCCAGGAGAATGCGCCGGCCTCGGTATCCCTGCACTCTGGTCAGGCCGACCGAACGAGCCGAGTGAAAGACAGTCGCCGACAGGAACCGGCCTGCATCCCACACCCTCCTTCGAAAGCCTTAACCGGCGTGGATGCTCTTGTACCGCGTGCGAGGCGAATCGTCGTCGGCATCTTCACCCATCCGTTCGCGTCGATTGCGTTCGTAGGTGTCAAAGTTCCCTTCACACCACACGACTTTTCCGTCACCTTCAAACGCCAAAATGTGCGTCGCCAAACGGTCCAGGAACCATCGGTCGTGCGAGGTCACCACAACACACCCGGCGAAACTCGCGATCGCTTCCTCGAGCGCACGGAGCGTGTCGACGTCGAGGTCATTGGTCGGTTCGTCGAGCAACAAAACGTTGCAGCCCTTCCGCAGCAGTGACGCCAGGTGCACCCGGTTTCGTTCCCCACCAGAAAGCACCCCCACTTTTTTCTCTTGGTCGGGGCCTTTGAAATTGAAACGCGACACATAGGAACGGGCATGGATCTCTCGCCCGCCCATCTCGATCGTGTCGTGCCCGCCACTGATTTCCTGGTAGATCGTCTTGTCCGGATCGAGCTTGTCGCGAGACTGATCGACGTAACCCAAATCAACGGTCTCACCGACCTTAATCTTTCCGGAATCAACAGGCTCTTGCCCGGTCAACATTTTGAACAAAGTCGTTTTGCCGGCACCGTTGGGACCAATGATCCCAACAATCCCACCCGGTGGCAGACGGAACGACATGTCCTTCATCAACGTCTTGTCACCGAACGCTTTGTTGACTTTCTCGGCTTCGATCACGAGCGAACCGAGGTGTTTGCCCGATGGGATTTGAATCTCCAATTCGTCGGGACGATCCTCGAAGGTCTCCGCTGACATTTCTTCGTATGACTTGATCCGAGCCTTCGACTTGGCTTGGCGAGCCTTCGGGCTCATGCGAATCCACTCGAGTTCGCGAGCGAGGTTCTTCTCGCGCGCCTTCTGCTGACGCTCTTCCAATGCCATCCGTTTGGCGCGGGCTTCCAACCAGGCGGTGTAGTTGCCCTCGAACGGAATACCGCGTCCGCGATCCACTTCGAGAATCCACTGGGCGACGTTGTCGAGGAAGTATCGATCGTGCGTTACCGCGACAACGGTCCCCGGGTAGTTCGCCAAGTGTTGCTCGAGCCACGAAACGCTTTCGGCATCGAGGTGGTTGGTCGGTTCGTCGAGCAGCAACAGATCGGGTTGCCGGATCAACAACTGACACAAGGCAACACGACGTTTCTCACCACCGGACAGGTTGGTAATCGCCGAGTCACCCGGCGGCAGATTCATCACCGCCATCGACATCTCAACGAACCGGTCCAGTTCCCAAAGGTTGTTCGCATCGATGACGTCTTGGAGGACCGCCATCTCGTCGCAGAGCTTGGTCATCTCCTCGTCGTCGGTGACTTCGCCGAGCAGACCACTGATCTCGTTGAACCGGTCGATCACCTTCTGGCGTTCGGCGACGGCGACCTGGACGTTTTCGAAAACGGTCTTGGTCGGGTCGAGTGGCGGCTCTTGCTCGAGATAGCCAACGGTGAACCCTTTCCCCAAACGGGCGGTACCTTCGAACTCGGTATCGGCCCCGGCCATGATCTTCAACAACGTCGATTTCCCGGCCCCGTTGGGTCCGAGAACGCCGATTTTGGCACCTGGGTAGAAAGCGAGATTGACGTTCTCGAGTACCTTTTTCTGACCGTGCTTCTTCGTCAGGTCAATGATTTGGTAGATGAATTGTCCGGCCATAAGAAATTTTCAATGGTCTGAAGGATAGATGCAGGAAAGCGTCTTCGATCGCGATTTTATGCGAAGACCTTATTTGTCTCGATTCCAAATGAGAATGTGATTCAAAGAGTGATTGTCCATTTGCAGCGTGAACCACTCGCCGGCAGGGACGCTCCGGTTGCGGCAAGCAGCGGCCCCATTCGGCTGGCCGTGCGATGGTCCTTGGCTCTGCGTCCGGTCAGGCGGCTACTCCCACTCGATCGTGGCCGGCGGTTTGCTACTGATGTCATAACAAACGCGGTTGACACCTTTGACCTCGTTGATGATCCGGGTACTGATTCGGGCGAGCAAATCGTACGGCAGGTGACTCCAATCGGCGGTCATGAAATCGTCCGTGTTCACGCATCGAACGGCGACCGCATTGTCGTAGGTTCGGGCGTCGCCCATCACCCCAACACTTTGCACCGGCAACAAGACCGCGAAGGCCTGCGAGGTCTCCCGATACAACCCGGCGTTCTCGATTTCCTCGACCACGATCGCGTCGGCTTCTCGCAGGACAACCAATTTTTCGCGAGTCACTTCGCCGAGGCACCGAACTGCCAAACCCGGACCGGGGAATGGGTGTCGCCAAACGAGTTGCTCAGGCAGGCCGAGTTCCAACCCCAAACGGCGGACTTCATCCTTAAACAAATCCCGCAGCGGTTCGATCAACTCGAACCCGAGTTCCTCCGGCAAACCGCCGACGTTGTGATGAAGCTTGATCGTCGCCGCGGGGCCATCTTTGTCCGCACCACTTTCAATCACATCGGGATACAACGTGCCCTGCGCGAGAAAATGTGCGTCTTCGATCTTCGCGGCCTCGGCTTTGAAACATTCGATGAACGCAAACCCGATCCGCCGCCGTTTCTCTTGCGGTTCGGTCACGCCCGCGAGATCGCCAAGGAATTGATCTTCGGCGTCGACCACGTGCAGGTCGGTCTTGAAGTGATTGGAGAACTCTTCAATCACGATCTTCTGTTCGTTCTTCCGCAGCATGCCGTTGTCGACCAGGATGCATGAAAGTTGCGGCCCGATCGCTTTGTATAACAACGCCGCAACGACCGACGAATCGACGCCGCCGGACAAACCACAGATCACACGTTTGTCGCCGACCTGTTTACGGATCTGCTGCACCGCGGCGTCAGCAAAATCGCCCAAACGCCAGGTGCCGTCACAACCGCAAACTTCACGAACGAAGTTATGCAGGATCTGGCCGCCATGTGGCGTGTGTGTGACCTCGGGATGAAACTGCATCGCGTAGACGGGCCGAGTGTTGTGCCGAATCGCGGCATACGGGCACGTCGACGTTCGGGCCATCACGGTGAAATCGTCGGCGATCTCGGACACCTGATCCCCGTGGCTCATCCAGACCTGCTCGGTATCTTCCATCCCGCGGAAGATCGAATCGTGGTCGATGAAATCGCACATCGCTCGTCCGAATTCACGGCTCGGCGTGTTGGCGACTTTCCCGCCGAGGGCTTGGCAGGCGACCTGCATCCCGTAGCAAATCCCCAGCACTGGGATATCGAGATCAAAAATTGCCGGATCGATTTGCGGCGCGCCCTCTTCGTAAACGCTGTTCGGACCGCCCGAGAGGATCACGCCGCGCGGGGCTAACTCGGCGATCCGCTCGGCCGATATGTCGTGGCGGACGATCTGGCAATAGACATGCTGTTCTCGCACGCGTCGTGCGATCAATTGTGCGTACTGCGAGCCGAAATCCAGCACCAAGATTCGCTGGTCGGTCAAAACCGCCGCGTCCGAATCGCCGGACGAAGTCGACGGTGCCGAAGAAGAGGATGGATCAGGAGAGGAAGCTGCGGTCGTTTCGCGGTTGCTCATCGGATTCGCCGAAATTCTGCGGTGCGGGCCAAATAAGCAGTTTAGAAGCAGTTTGCAAAATTCCCAAGGGGCTAGCCGCCCGTGCGTTTTCCTGCTGGCGGCTCGGTTTTTCCCGATTGCAGCTCGTGCTCTCTAACCGCGGCGAGTCTTTTCGAACAGATTGCGCCGATCGAACAGATTGCGTTGCCCCATTCTCTGCTGGCCCCCGAACTTTCGCGAACGAGTTCATTTTGTGTGGTGATGCGTTTGCGGTTTAGAATGTGACATTCCCTGGACTTCTATTCGCCGCTCGCGGACGTCGCTTTTCTCGCGACAGCGTTCGAGTTTGCTGCCATTGTCCTACCGCCACCGTTTGACGGGTCTCCATGCCAAGCCTTTTCCGCCGCATCGTTTTCATCCGCCAACGCAGCCGACGCCTCGGTTTCCAGACCGCCCTGGTCGCCTGCCTTTTGGCCGGAGGACTCTGTACCTGCGCAACGATCACCACTGCGGCCGAATCCGACGCCCCTCGTCTGGACACGCGATCACGGCAGGCGATGACGGCGATCAGTGTCAGCATGCGGAAAGCCGGTGAGCAATTCAACGCAGGACGTTTCGAAGACTCCGCTCGCTCGCTCGAACGAGCCATGAACCAAGTCGAAGTCGCCGTCCGTGCCGGTTCCCCCGAGCTGTACGATGCTCTGCGGCCGAAGATGCAGCGTATTGTCGACGCTCGAGTTTTGATCGAACTCGAAGGCATTTCGATCTCCCCGTTTCAACCGCCTCCGCGCCCCGAAAACCCATCCGTCGCGGCGAGCACAACGATGCCCGCTGCAACCGGCACATCAAACGCAAACACGGTTCCCCCGACCGTTAACCCATTCAGCACCGAGAACACCGGCGTCAGCTTTGTCAAAAATGTGGCACCAATTCTCGTCAGCAAGTGTGGCGGCTGTCACATCCGCGGCAGCCGAGGCGGCTTCTCCCTGGCGACGTTTGCCGCGTTGATGAAAGGACCACCCGAGGGCGTGGTCATCTTCGCCGGCGACACCATCGGCAGCCGACTGATCGAAACAATCAAAACCGGCGACATGCCTCGCGGGGGCGGGAAGGTCAGCCCGATCGAACTGGCCACGCTCGAACGGTGGATCAACGAAGGCGCCAAATTCGACGGCGAGGATACGTCGGCACAACTGACCAGCCTCACCACGGAGACAAACGATCCTGGCACCCCGAACCCCGCGTCGCCCCCCGCCGCACCCATGCCTCGGGCCGGCACGCCGACCGGCAAGGAAACCGTTGACTTCGCGAGCCAGATCGCACCGGTGCTGGTCGCGAACTGCACGGGATGTCACATCAACGCCATGCAGGCTCGCGGCGGACTGCAGATGGACAACCTCGCCAGGCTCTTTCGCGGTGGCGACTCCGGACCGGTCATCCAGCCCGGTCGCGGCGAAGCGAGCTTGCTCGTCAAAAAACTACGCGGAACCGAAGGCGCTCGCATGCCCGCCGGCGGACGCCCGCCGCTCCAGGACGAAGAGATCGCGTTAATTTCTCGGTGGATCGAAGAAGGTGCCACGGTCGCGACCAACCTGCGAGAAGAATCGCTCACCGCGATGACGCAGAAAGCCTGGCTCGCGGCGGCCACCGATGCCGAGGTCACCGCACGCCGGGCTGAACTCGCGATGCGGGACTTCAGCCTCGCCGGCGGGAAAACCGACAAACTCTCGCACCACCAGTCCGATCACTTCTCGCTGTGGGGCGATGTCCCGGAATCCACGCTCACGATCGTCGCAAATCAAGCCGAAGCGGCACTTCAAAAAGCGTCGATCATCCTGCCGGCGAAGGAGCTCTCCGCCGGGGGCGCTGCGGCGGAAGCTTTCTTCAACGGCCGGGCTTCCATCTACGTGATGCCCCGCCGGTACGATTACAGCGAGTTCGCTCAAATGGTCGAACGCCGCAGCCTGCCTTCGGATTGGGAATCGCATTGGTCCTATAACGGCCTGGAAGCCTACGTGGCCGTGGTCGCCTCCGCCGGCGATGACGAAGAGGCCATCGCCAGCCGCGTTGCCGCTCCCGTCGCGAGCCTCGCCGTCCGCAGCCGGGGCGATACGGTCCCTCGCTGGTTCGCCGACGGTCTCGGAAAAGTTGTCGCAGCGTCCGACATTAAACGCGACCGGGCCGAACTGGCTCGAATGCAATCCGAACTCGTGACCGCGGTCGGCAGCCTCAAATCAGGCAAAGACTTCTTCGCCGGAAGACTCGCCCCCGAGCGAGCCGACTTGCTCTCCGCGGCCGTGTGCGAGTCGTTTCTTACCCGTCAAAGAAAACGAGGCTTTGACACCATCATCCGGCAACTCGGCGAAGGCAAGAAGTTTGACGACGCGTTTCTCGCCGGCATGGGCGTCACCCCAACTGCATATTTTGACGCTTGGCTGCAGTGGGTGAAATAACCCCGAGCACTCGCGAGAACGCTGGTCGTTTGAACAGACACCTGCTCGCTGGGCATGCCGCGAGAACGTCGTGGCTTGCCAACGTTGCGGGTCATCGCTGCGTCTCACCACAAGTCGCGCCGCAATTCAACGGCCCCTCAGCAACATTCGGCAAAACGTCGCAGAAGGTTTTCGAAGCGGGAGCAATTTGCCAAAATATGATAAACAATCTCAAGGCGATCCGTAGTACAATCTGGCTCGCAACTCCCCACCATGCCCGCCTCGGGTGTTTTATCAACTCACCAACCGGGTGAGCACTGGATTCGAGAAGCCACCTATGACCACCACTGAAAACGACACGCCCACCGAAAGTCTCACCGAACTGGCCGATCGGGTCAGCGAAACTCATAAGAAACTTTATGGTCAGGCCCCTGAGTTCATCGTCGCCGCCCCCGGCCGGGTGAATCTGATCGGTGAACATATCGATTACAACGACGGCTTCGTGCTCCCGATGGCGATCGAACGCTATATCGTCATGGCCGCCTCCAAGCCTACCGATACCGATGAGGCACAGTCTCAATATCACAGTATCAGCATGGACTCGAGCGCCCGCCTCGCCGCCACGGACCAACCCGGCAGCGACCCGTCCGCACCCGGATGGGCATGCTACGTTCAAGGCGTCCTGGCAGGATTCCATCAATCGGGCCGCCCGACACCAACACTGAACGTCAGTTTCGATTCAACGGTTCCGCTCGGCGGAGGATTGTCCAGCAGCGCGGCGCTCGAAGTCGCCACCGCCACGCTCCTCGAAGCCGCCACCTCGACCACGCTCGACATGCGAGAGAAGGCGTTGATCTGCCAAAAAGCCGAACACGACTACGCCGGTGTCCCGTGCGGCATCATGGACCAATTCAGCAGCGTGTTCGGGAAAGACGGCGAATTGATGCTGCTCGACTGCCGCTCGCAAGAAATCACCGCTGTCCCTTTTCGCAGCGACGACATCACCTTGCTGATCACCAACAGCAACGTCAAACACGAACTCAATGGCGGAGAATACGCCGAGCGTCGATCCCAGTGCGATTCAGCATTGCAGAAGATCGGCAAATCCACTTGGCGTGACATCTCAATGGACGACGTCAACGCCGCCCGCGATCAACTCACCGATCTGGAATTCAAGCGGGCGAGACATGTCGTTGGCGAAATTCAACGAACCACACAAGCCGCCGAAGCAATCTCCGCCGGACGCTGGGACGAAGTCGGCAAACTGATGTACGCCAGCCATGATTCGCTCAGCGATGACTTTGAAGTCAGTTGCGAAGAACTCGACCTGCTCGTCAACCTTGCCCGCGAAGTCAACTCCGAAGGCGGCGTGATCGGTTCACGTATGACCGGAGGCGGGTTCGGCGGATGCACCGTGACGCTCGTTAAGCGAGACTCCGCAGACGCTTTGATCCAAGCTCTCACGAGCCGCTACAAGGCGGAAACCGGTGTCGAGCCGTCCTGCTTCACCAGTCGCCCCGCCCTCGGCGCACACATTCTCTCAACGCCTTGAACCTCTCAATACCTTCGACAGCGCCCATCAACGTGTGAGCCTTCCCCACGCCCAGCGCTGGTCACCGGAAATCCAACACAGCCTGGCTTTCGGGCAGGCGGTAGTGGGTCCCGTTAAAGATCCTGCTGCACCAAGATTTTTCACAAGACCCGCTCCCCGAAAAACAGCCGACAGAAACCCCTTAGTGTTTGAAGCCTGACGCTTCCTCAGAGGTCATCGACGTGTGCACCGAGTGTTGCTCGAAATGCTCGAGGCATCGTTTCATATCTTCGACCAATATCGCTCCCAGGTCACGGCTCACGCCGTGCCGCACCAAGATCCGTTGAATTACGAGATCTTCTCGTTGCGGAGGCAATGAATACGCGGGAACCTGCCACCCCTTGGTACGCAACCGGTCTGCGAAATCATACAGCGAGAATGAATGTTCGATTCCGTCTCTCAGCTTCCAACACAACGCGGGAATGCCTGACGCCATGTCACCGTCATAGATGATTTCAAACGGCCCCATCTTCGAAATTTCGTCGGCAAGAAATTTCGCCGTCTCGTAACACGCCGCGTGCGTACGCCGGTACCCCTCCCGCCCCAACCTCAGAAAGTTGTAGTACTGACAAACGACTTGTCCCCCGGGCCTCGAGAAGTTCAACGCGATGTCTCGCATATTTCCACCGAGATAATTGACATAGAAGATCTCTTTCTCCGGCAGATCTGACTCTTCTCGCCAAATCACCCAACCAACGCCCAACGGCGACAAACCGAATTTGTGTCCCGACGCGTTGATCGACTTCACCCGAGGGAGCCGAAAGTCCCAAACCAAATCGGGTGCACAAAAAGGAGCCAGGAAACCACCGCTCGCACCATCGACGTGCATCCGTATGTCGATCCCGGTGTCCTTTTCGAACGCGTCTAACGCCTCCGCAATCGCGCGCACCGGTTCGTACTGACACGTGAAGGTAACCCCCAACGTCGGCACAACTCCGATCGTGTTTTCATCGCAACGCTTGATCACTTCCTCGGCCGTCATGATCAAACGATCGCCCTCCATTGGGATCTCGCGCAGCTCGACATCCCAGTAGCGGGCGAACTTGTGCCAACAGACCTGCACCGGTCCCGTCACAAGATTCGGCCGATCGATCGGCGCACCGTCCGCCTTGCGGCGTTTCTCCCAGGCCCGCTTCATCGCCATTCCGCCCAACATCGCCGCCTCGCTCGACCCCGTGGTCGAACATCCGATCGTGTTCGCCGCGTCCGGCGCGTTCCACAAATCGGCCAACATATGAACACAGCGGCCCTCGATCGCTGCTGTTTGGGGATACTCATCCTTGTCGACCATATTCTTGTCAATGCACTCGTTCATCAACTGGTGCACCTCCGGTTCCACCCACGTCTGGCAGAACGTGGCTAGGTTCTGACGCGAGTTGCCATCGAGCATCAATTCGTCATGCACCGCCGAATAAATTCGCTGAGCCGACTGCTCGTTCGAATGGAACCGATACTTTGGCAACGGCTGCGACAGATCGGACGAAGCATAGATTTCATCGTCGATCATCTCACGAATGTCATCTTTGCGATGCAGCGGCATGACAGGAGTCCTGTTGAACGAGGCGCTAATAAACGAGTCACTGATGAACCAGTAAAGCGACGCGGCAATCGTTTCCAAAGCTGAACCCGCCGAGCGAATTGGTTGCCGCAGATGAACTGAACATTGGTTACAGCCACTGCGAGGTACCCGCCCCACCCTTCGGCAATCGCGAGCACAATGAAACATGACGAAAAAACTTCCGCAGTCGGATGAAACGTCACGAGGCGTCGTCGAGAAAACTGCCCCCCTCTAGCAGAACACCGCTCACCACCCATCTCAACAAAAGAATTCCTGCCCCTTTTATCAGCACACGTACTCTTCTGTTTGTTCCTATTCTGAATGTGTGACACCAACATTCTCATAGACCGCGCAAACGTCGCGCAGCCTTGTGCTAAAAACGAGCATCCGCTGCTTCCGTCGACGGCACTTCAAACTGCCGCAAACAATCGCGTGCCGAAAGACAAAATAACCAGCAAATATAGACTTGTTTTCAAGTGAAACGTTCGGAAACATCCCAAACGCTAAGTTCTAGCAAAGGAGATTTCGCGACCACAGAAATCAATCGCAATCTCCGGCTGATAAAAACTGAAATCTTAAAGGCGGTGAGTGGCCCACGCGTTGCGTTCACCTTAGCTTCGAAGACGCACTCGATCTCAAGACAGTCCTTCAACGAGCCCTCCTCTACTTCATCTCGTTGAACGCTCCCCGAGAGGCAAACACTCTCTAGGAGTGGTGTGACGAGATCCCACCCAAGTGCCGTCAGAGTTGAACCAGTGATAGTTAGGCTGGTCACATGATGCCTCCATTCAAGGATTTAAAGTGAAATTACACTCGAACAAACACCGACCTTCTCGACGTGGCTTTACTCTCGTCGAACTACTCGTTGTCATTGCCATCATCGGGGTTTTGGTCGGCCTGCTGCTTCCTGCTGTTCAGTCAGCACGGGAAGCAGCTCGTCGCATGTCGTGCAGCAACAACATGCGACAGTTGGCACTCGCCTGCCACAACTATGAGAGCACGTTCAAACAATTCCCCGCCTCTGCAGACAACCACAACTTTGTCGGCGTTGGTCGCACCTGGCTCCGAGCGATCTTGCCATACGTTGAGCAAGCCGACCTCGACAGCAACAAACTCGAACTTTACGGTCCCGATTTTGATGCCGACGCGATTCAGACCGAACTGAGCATTCTCAACTGCCCTAGCGACCCGCTTTCGCAAACGCCTGTGAATGTGGGATGGGGTTCGTCCGTGGTTGCAACCAGTGCCAGCACGAACTACTTCGGAAACGGCGGACATTACGGTCGTTCCTCCAACCAATATCACGGAACCGACGCCTCCGGATTTAACGGCTTCCCTTCTGTATTTAAATACACTGCCGACGGAATGTTCCACAGTGAAGGCTCCGCCTATGGCCCCGTGCGATTCTCATCGGTCCTCGACGGTACCAGCAACACGCTGCTCGTCGGTGAACGCGGTTTGTTCCCTGCGAAGCCAGGGTTGGTGCAAACCGGAGGATGGTTGACGACTTACACCGGTGTCCCCTTTGGCGTCGGCCATTCCGTCCTGTGCTACGATTCGCCGGATGAAGCGGGTGGCGGATTCGTGCCTTACTACGGTTTCCCCGTCAACTCCGATGGTATCGGCGGTCCGCTTGACGACGAAGACTTGACCGGCGGACTCGGTAACCTTCCCGATAACGACGAGCACTTCTTCTTCAGTTATCACCCGGGCGGTTCGCACTTTGTGCTCGCCGACGGATCCACCGAGTTTGTCACATACTCCATCGCTCAAGACATCCTGACTGCCTTCTTAACCAAGGCCGGTCATGAAGTGAACAAACACGAAAGATAACTAACTCTTACGGCGTTTCACCCAAAAAAGGCTGCGTCATTACGAATCACTTCCACATTCGTTTTGACGCAGCAATAACAACACGCGATTGATATCACCTGATCGCGATCGCGTGCCTTCGCAAGACACCTCTGCTGGTTAGCGTTGCTCTACCCAGCGGTCGAGACTCACCTCCGATTTATTCTCTCACTGCTTCCCTTCTTATTCACTCCGATTTGTTCCTGCCATGTGTACGCCTTCGCTTTCGCCACTCGACTATCGTTTATTCTTGGTCATCATGATGAGTCCGCTGTGCACGTTTGTTGCCTGCAGCCCATCCGGAATCACGCTGTCCGGCACGGTAGACGTTGACGGCATGCCTATCGAAAAAGGCAAAATCAGCCTCGTTCCCAAAGAGGGCTTTGATTCGCCAACCGCCATGGCTCCGGTCATCAACGGGCAGTTCACTGTCCCGCCGACACAGAATCTTCGCGGCGGAGAGTTTGATGTACGAGTTAGCGTCACCGCCGACCGAAAACCCAGAAACGAACTGACGTTTGTTTCCAACACCGACCGAAAGGCCATGGCAGCTTCCCTCCAGAAAGCCTTGAAAGACGCTCCACCAGCCGAAGAAAGCTTCACGACCGATTTGGTTGTCGACGGTTCGACCGACGATATCCAACTAAGCTTTGCTCGCTAAACGCAATCTCAGATTGTGATAGCGATCCATCAAACACTTCGCTACCGAAACAGGCAGAAAGCCATCACGTCGACCGTGGCCTACATGGTCTACCCAGACGCCACCCAACGCGTAACCCGGTCGGTCCGTTGTTACGGTCAGGTTTTCTGTTCGTTTCGATACACACCGTGGACTCGATCTGGAAACTCGCCGCCGGTTATCGATTTCGTCGCGTAAGATATTCGAAAAGTGCCTGTTCCCAACGGCGGATTCTCCTGACAGTGGATCTCCCTGACGGGTATTCTCAATACAGCGATTGCCAACGATATCGCTTATGTTATCTGCTGGCTCCCTTCTCAATTCTCCTTCCTTTCTAAAGGTGGTCTCGTCACGCCTTCGACTCGTGACGAGACAACGCTCTTCTTGCTTTTTCTCGTCAACCGTTTCGCTCCTACAGCGACCACTCCCTGGCGCGCCGGTGTGCAATCAACATCGCGCGGCTGCGTCGATAACGCTGAACACGTGAATCGAAACGACGGCGTCCCACCTACCTGAATCAGATGACTTCTAACCGATGAAACTCCCCTCTCTCTGCGCGCTGCTTGTTGCCCTTTGCCTTTTTACGCCGACCTCGAAGGCAGCACATCCTCTCGCACTCGTCCCATACCCGACACACCTAGCCATCGAAACCGGGAAGACGTTGAATCTTCCCAGCGAACTGACAGTTCACGTTCCCGACGACAGGCATTGGGCGGAACACATGAAAGTCACCGGGACGTTGATAGAACGAATCAGCCGAGGAGAGCTTCGACTACGTTTGTCGGATTCACCGGACGCGTTGCTGCAAATTACGAAAGACGACTCGCTCGCACCCGAAGCGTACACACTGCACATTGACGAAACACGGTTGCTGCTAAAAGTCGCCAGCCTCAAAGGCCTGGCCCATGGCACCGCGACAATCCTCCAGCTACTCGGCGAATCCGAGCAGCTTCAATTGCCATGCCTCGAAATACACGACGCCCCACGCTCGTCGTATCGCAACTTCATGATCGACATGGGACGCAACCCACACAGCGTGGCGTTGTTGAAAGAAACCATCGACCTGCTGTGGTTTTACAAAGTCGACTCGGCGCAACTGCACCTTACCGACGATCAAAGAATCGCTTTTCCATCGACCGCCTTCCCCAACCTTTGGGACGGTCTAATTTCATCGGATGAGTTTCGCGAACTCGAAGCCTACGCGGTGACACGCGGTGTCACGTTGATCCCCGAACTCGAGGTTCCCGGCCACTCTTCGATGCTCCTCAAACGCTATCCCGACGTGTTCGGCAAAAACGGCACCGAGTTGGCGAGCAGCCCGAAAGCGTTAAAAGGAATCAAAACGCTACTTAATGAAATGATGGATGTGTTTTCATCAACACCCTACATCCATATCGGTGGCGATGAAGCGTTTGGCGTTCCTGAAGAATACCAACGAGACCTTATCAACACGCTTCACGAATACCTCAAGAGCAAAGGCAAACAAACCCTCGTTTGGGAAGGACCACGTCCCGGAAAAGGGGACAACAAAGTGAACACAGAGGTCATTCATCTCAATTGGCGAACGATCAATTACCCCGCTGACCAAATGCTCGATGACGGCTACCGGGTTGTGAACGCATCATGGGATCCGCTGTATCTGGTTGATCACTACCCTCGCACCAACTTCACGATGACATCGCCACAACACATTTACGAGACGATGTCATTGACACGGTTCAAACACGTCAACCCTGGGATTCCCACGTACTCCAACCCGATCGACGTTCAACCGACTGACCAATTGCTCGGATTCTGCATGCCGTGGTGGGAAGGACGCGAGGAAAACTACTTCGCCCAAATCGTCCCACGGATCATTCCATTCGCGGAGGTTGCGTGGAACCCGGAGATTTCGCGAGACTTTTCCGACTTCGCGTCCCGATCCACAAAGACCGAGTGGGTCCGCCATGCTGCCCACTATCCCGTCTCAATCACGCCCTCTCAGTTGAGCGTCGCGGGAGACAGTGTGTTCCAAAGCCAAACACAGGTGACGTTGACCTGCAACCTTCCCGTCACTCCCAAGGGCACGCCTGTGATTCGCTACACGCTAGACGGTTCGGAACCGATCGCGTCGTCAGAAGTCTACGCCGGTCCGCTGACCCTCTCGCAATCGTCGACCATTCGCGCGGCAGCTTTCCTCAATGATCAACCAATCGGGCACGGGTCTCGCAGCAAACTCACTGCGGTGGATCCCACACGCAACAAGGCATTGGGCAAACCGGTCACCTCGAGCGTCTCATCGGGAAGTCCGTTCTCGGTAGATCGCATCACCGATGGCGGAACCGATAATCTTGATTTCTACCTTGGATACCCCGCTAGCCCGGAGCCCATCTCAATCACCATCGATTTGGAATCCATCCAAACCGTGAACCGGATTGATGTCGTCGCTTACACGATCAGTGGGTCCTACGAGAAGTACACCGTAGAGTGCTCAACCGACGGGATACACTTCGAAGAAGTCGCCTCGCGTCTGGACAAACCTCAGAAACCCGCCCCGCTTGTTCAACATGAACTGAGTCCTCGCGACGTCCGTTTCGTTCGCATTCGCACCTACGGAAATCGCGACTACGTCTTCAACTCCTTCTCAAAAATCGTCGAAGTCCTCGTTTACTAACACCTCAAACGGTTGCTAGAAAACGGTTGCTAGAAAAGCATCTGACTTCGAAGAACGCTGGAGGCGCTATGGAAACGCACTCGCATTCCGACGCAGCCTAGCGTTCGGGTCGGCGGTAGTAAATCTTGTTAGAAATCCTGATGCAGGAGGATCTTTGACAAGATCCACTACCCGAAAAGAGAACTGGCATGAACTCCTGGCATAAAATCTCAGTGCAGCCGACAGCAACCCTTGCACATCCATCGGCTGCTCCTTTCCCCACATTCTGTTTGATCGCATGACACTTTCTTTCGTCGACTACTCCATCATTGCGGCGTTTTTTGTGATTTCGACCGCCATCGGAATTGTCGTTAGTCGCCGCGCGGGAAAAAGCTTTACCGAGTATTTCCTGGCCGGCGGGCAAATGAGTTGGTGGATGCTCGGAATCTCGATGGTGGCAACCACCTTTGCGGCCGATACGCCAAACTTGGTTACCAACATCGTTCGTCGAGATGGCGTCAGCGGGAACTGGGTTTGGTGGGCATTCTTGCTAACCGGTTTGCTGACCGTTTTCGTCTACGCAAAACTCTGGAAACGCAGCGGAATTTCAACAGATTTGGAGTTCTACGAACTTCGCTACAGCGGGAAGGCGGCTGGCTTTTTACGTGGCTTCCGGGCGATTTATCTCGGCGTGGTTTTCAATTGCCTGGTGATGGCGAACGTGATTCTCGCGGGGATTAAGCTCGGTGGCGTGCTCCTCGGTGCATCACCTTTGGAAGTTGTTTGTGTGGCAGGAACGGTCACCGTTGTTTACACACTACTGGGCGGTTTACGCGGTGTGATTCTGACGGACTGTTTCCAATTCGTCGTCGCGATGTTTGGTTCCGTCGCCGCGGCATATGTCGTTTGCAATTTGCCGGAAGTCGGCGGTTTGACGGCGTTACTGAGTCACGAATCGGTCCACGAGAAGATGAATTTGCTGCCCGATGCGTCTGACTTCGATGCGTTGATACCGTTGATGATCGTACCGCTCGCGGTGCAGTGGTGGAGCGGATGGTACCCGGGGGCGGAACCCGGCGGAGGAGGCTACGTGGCACAGCGGATGCTCGGGGCGCGAAGCGAACGCGACGCAACGACTGCCACGCTGCTGTTCCAGATGGCTCACTACGCACTTCGTCCCTGGCCTTGGATCCTCGTGGCATTAGCATCCATCGTTGTTTACCCGTCGCTCGAAAGTATTCAAACGGCCTTTCCCGATATCGATCCATCGATCGTTCAAGACGACCTCGCCTACCCCGCGATGTTGACGTTTCTGCCGAGCGGCCTCTTGGGCCTCGTGATCGCCAGTTTGATCGCCGCGTTCATGTCCACCATCTCCACACACTTGAACTGGGGTGCGTCGTACATCGCACACGACTTCTATCGCCGGTTCTTCAATCCCGCGGCGACAGACTCTCAATTAGTGATGACAGGGCGATTGGCAACGGTCGGGCTGATGATCCTCGCCAGCGTCGTTGCGTTGACTCTCGAAAGCGCGATGGAAGGGTTCGGCATTATCCTGCAAATCGGTGCCGGCACCGGGCTGATTTACATCCTGCGATGGTTCTGGTGGCGGATCAACGCGATTACCGAAATCACTGGGATGGCCGTATCGTTCGCGGTCGCAGTCTTCTTCAAATTCGGCTACCACCTCACCGGTTGGCCGGAACTGAATTCGTGGCAACAACTACTCGCGGGCGTAGCGGTGACCAGCGTGGCATGGATAGCGGCAACGTTCCTTACGCCTCCGACCGACCGAGTAAAATTGGAGTCGTTCTACCAGAAGATTCGCCCCGGCGGATCAGGTTGGACCCCGATTCGCAGCGATCTGCTCGCAAAAGGTATCCAAATCGAAACGGCGGATTCGATCACGACCGGTTTGGCCGCGATGCTCGCTGCAACCACGCTGGTTTATGCCACTCTCTTCAGCACCGGCTATTTCCTCTACCAATGGTGGGGCTACTTCACAGCCAGCACTGCCGTCGGGTTGGTTTCACTTGCGTGCTTGGCCAGGATCTGGCCGAACCTCAACTTCAGCGGCCGAGATTCATCATCAGAGCACCGGGCAAATTGAAAGCGGGTTGATTCCGCATTAGTGCAAAATCGTCATGCGAACTGCTGCTGCATCGTTTCGAGGAATCGCTGCAGTTGGTCGGCCGGCAATTGATTGATGCCCGCCGCTGCCTTGCGACCTCCGCCGGTGGGAAACTGCCGAACCAATTCATCGGCGCCGGTCTTCGTCGCCAACGGAGCCCGCACGCTGACGAGATAATCGCCCGATGGCAGTTCGCTGAGCAGTGCATGAGCACGGTCGGGATTGTCGCGAGCCAACTGGTTGCTGTAGACACCACTGACTCGCCGCGAAAACGATTCATTGGGAAACAAGAACGCCGCACAGGACGCCGTCTCCAACTGCGGATCGATCGACTGCGCCCGCTTCATGTCGTTTTCGAAGCCGTCTCGTAGCGTCTCGAAAGTGGTATCCGTCGCGATGAATTCGAACGGATCCGCGTACGGCTGAATCTTCCGGTACAAATCATCTGGAGCAAAGTACAGATCGTCGAGCGTGCTGCCGTAGCCGTTGTAGTTGAGCAACGTGCCGAGGCGTTCTAGCTCCTCGAGTTGCGAATCACTTAGCCCCAACGGTTCCGCGGCCGATTTGGCGGCGTCGTGTAGATTGTCCCCGTAGAGCGCCGTTACCGCCCAAGGAAGAAACTGACCTTCGAGATACCGATTGACCAACAAACCCGTGCAAACATCGCCGGCGGTATCGATCTGAACGGTCAACAGCTCTGACTCGGGAATATCCCCGGCAAAATGGTGGTCGAAGTAGGTCACCGGAACATCAGCAGCCAACACTCGTTGCAACTCTTCTCGGTTCTTATCCAACGAAATATCGAGAACGGTCACCGAATCTCCGGCTTGAACCTGAACGCGTTTCAACAAATTGATGTCTCGCTTCACCCCCGTCACCAACGTGCTCTCTTTCGGGTCGGCCAGTCGCAATTGGTGCAGGGCGCAGATTCCATCTGCATCGCCATTAAAAACGTCGAAGTGAGCCACAAAGGTCTCCGTGAGGATTCGAGAAGCCAGCCTGCAGAGCAGGTAAAGAGGACGCCCAAATTCTAGTAGGAACCAACGATAACGAAACGGGAGCCACCAAATTTGCCGCCAATTCGCTCGCTCGAGACTCACGCAAACCGCGTATGACAAACGGCAAACCGTTCGATTGCGGGTGTTTGTCGTTCGCGCTGGCCCCTCCCACAACTCCGCACGTGGTGCGATCTCGCCGGCGAATACCTATTCCGTACCGAGGACCACGACGCTGCTGTGGTCCGATGGCGACGAGATGTAGCTTCCATCGGGGCTGACGGCGAGCGCCTGCACATAGAAGCTTTTCCCGACCGTGTTTTTCTGCACCTTCATTTGACGTTCGCAATCCCAAACGTAGATGACACCGTTTCCACCACTGAAAAGATGCCGGTTATCCGGCGCGAAAGTCATGCTCCAGTTAATCTCTTTACCCTCGAGCGTGGGAAGTTGGTGCCGTTTCCGGAGATCCCAAAGGTCGATCTTGTACCCGTCGCCGACAGCCAACAATCCGCCGTCCGGTGAAAAACTGGCCGCCTGACCGGACGCGTGCGATCGTCCGACTTGGAGTTCGGAGATAACAGCCGACTGATCAACCGAGAACCACTTCAGCGTCTTGCCGTCGGTTGCCATCAACTCGTTACCTGACGGATTGATCCGCGTCGCTTTCACCTTGCCCGAAAAACCGTCGATCGTCGCGACAATCTCTCCGGACTGAACGTTCCAGTAGCGAGCCACCTTGGCGGCGTCTCCGGACAAGACAAACCTTCCATCGCGAGAGAACGACAAACTCGTGATGTCTTTCTCATGAATCGGATACTGCCCCTCCAGTTCGAGTTTGCCATTGGCGCCCAATTGATAAACTTCGAACAGTCCTTTGTAGCCTCCCAGCAGCATCCGTTTTCCGTCGGGCGTGAAACCACAAACACCGATATCCCCCATGTGATCCATCCGCCCCGAATCCACCAAGATATTCCCTGTCTTCAGATCGCAAAGCGAAGCCGACGCGGCTTTGCGACCAATCAACAGAAAGCGGTTCTCGGGCGAGATCGCAACTGACTTTGCCCCCCAACGCAAATCACCGACCGTCGTGACCGGTTGCAACAATCTCGAATAATCCAAGGAACCCGAACCCATCACCGAGTCGACGACGTTGTTGAACGGACTGTCATCGACCGACGCAAGACCTTGCAGATACTCCTGATCGGCGTCACTGAGCTTAGCAACAGGAACTTCAATTGTGCGGTTATCGTCACGAAGCAAGAATACTTTCCCGCTCTCTTGCTTCACCAGTTTGGCGTCGATTTGAAAGCGACCGCTTTTGTCCGACCACTGACGTTTGGGCTCAGGAGTCTTGGAAACCGCCGATGGCATTGACGCAGATGTGTTGGCGGTAGAAGTACTCGACGAAGCCAAACCACCCGCCGTAGACATCCCTCCGGAACCGGATCCCTTCGAACGAAGTTTGCTTTCGTAGTCCGACACGTTCGCCGCAAACGCGTCGCGCGCCGTCTCGGTCCCTTGATCTGCCAACGTTCGCTGTCGAATCGCGAGTTTGTCCACGGGGACAAACTCAACTTTTGGGTTCTGACCATTTCGCACCAACACCCTGACGGAAACGTTATCGGAACTGATGAAATAGACGTCTTCCAGCTTGCCGTGTTTCTCGCGCAGCAACGGCGTCCCCTTGAGCAGGTTCATTGCCGAATCGAGGGTCTGCATATCATCGTCGAGCACAACGTCTCCGTCGGGCAACGTGCGAATGTCGATTGAAAACTGCGACGGGTCGGATTCCATCTTGCGAAGCGTTTCGTTCGAAACGGCAATCCAGTCTTTGCGTTTGACCGTTCGGATCGCCTTGGAATCTTCCGGCAACACACGCGCGAACTGAGACGAAGCGATTCCCACCACAATCGCAGGCTTCCATTCGCCGATCGAACCGAACAGGATCTGCGCCCCCGGCACCAGTGGTGTCTCGTTCGTGCCACGGACATAACCGGATGGGACGTTCTCGGGTGGCAACTTTGATTTGCGTTGCCTTTCCAAGGCCTCGAGTTCCGCATCATTCGGCGGACGCGATTGAACCTTGGTGTTCATCTTTCCGTGCACGACCGAATTCGATACGAGAAACCGTCCTCCCGGACCAAATCCCGGCGAGACGTCGACAACAAAGTAAAACTCAATACCGAAATCGTCGTTGCCATGATTGAGAATCCGGCGCGACCTCGCAAACATATCTCTCAACCGAATCGTGCCAGTTGCTTCGATCGTGATCGGCAACCCTAGAATTCGAGAAGAACCCTCGTCGGTCCGTGCGGCGATCCGCGCGCGACCGGTTCCCTCTCGAGTGCGACGATAATCAAACGCGATCTCGTCTCCCGTAATCCCTCGGGTCACTCGCATGTTCGATAGTTTGTATCGCACCATCCCGTCATGAGCGTCAATCAGGTCTTCTGCCCGCGCAGTTGGGATCGAAAGAAAACAAACGCCAACGAACAAAAAAGCGGCAATTCGGCGAACAATGAGCATCTGGTTCTAATTCCTGTGCCAAAGGAGCGGTGGGGATGAATGAAAACGCACGCATCATCGTAACCGATCCCCCCAGGCAAGATTTAAAAATACGTGTGACTTGCGGGATCCGAGGTCGCCCGCGATAACGAGAACATGTCAAGCGAAACACACCTCTCCGAACCCGCGATCGAAACACCATCACCACGCAGACCTGCCTACTCGCTGCTTGGCCTGGCGACGTTGATGTGGGTGACGCTTTGGTCGATGGGGCGGGTTTGGTGGTGTGAAAAAGGCGATTGGTTGCCGTGGTCATTCGACGTGATGTCAAGCCACAATTCGCAACACCTGTTTGACCCGTACGCGCTTTCACACTTTGAACATGGGCTGGGACTGTGGTTGCTGCTCAGCCTAATCTTGCCCGCTCGAGTCTCTGCATTCTCGAAAATCATGGCGATCGCCGTGATCGAAGTCGGGTGGGAGATCCTTGAAAACACCCCGATGGTGATCCAGCGATACCGCGAGGCGACGGTATCGCTCGACTATTTCGGAGACAGCATCGCCAACTCGACCTCAGACTATCTGATGTGCCTCGCCGGCATCTGGCTGGCACGCCGGATCAATTGGCGAGCGTGCGTTGGAACTCTCGTCGCACTCGAAATCATCAGCTTGCTCTGGATCCGCGACAGTTTACTTATCAACATCATCATGTTGACCTATCCGATTGACGCGATCCGCGAGTGGCAATCGGCGGGCTAGTCACCGGAGAACCGTGGGCAGCCTAGCCGCGGCGGCTGATGATGATGATCGGCGAATCGGACTCGAGAGCAATCTTGCGTGTAAAGTCGCCAAACAGTTTTTGTCTCGGGCCGAGACGTTGCACGCCGAGAATGATCAACCCGTTTTCGCCCGCTTGTTCGGTGATGGTGCCGAGAACGTCGTTGCTCGTCACGACCTCTTGTTCACAACCACTTCCGGAGTTTTCCTCTGCAGTTCGTTTGAGTTCTTTGGCAGCCCGTCGACGATCCATCGGCAACATACTCGTCGGCACCACTCGCAGGAATTTCACTTGGCGTTTCTGATGCCGCGAAAGACTGCTGAGCAAACGAGTTAAAAGGTAGTCATGCCCACCACGCCCACCGACTGGAACGAGGATTCGTTCTGCCTGAGACAATTCCCAATCAGGCGGAGCACGCAACACCACCACGTCCGTCGACAACTCACCGAGAAGTCGCTCGAGAGGGGAATCGGTACTGTCTTCGGTAATCTCGCTGAGGCCCAACCGCACCGATTCACAGCGGTGCATCTTTGCCACACGGGCGATTTCCTCCAGAGGTTTTGAAGAAACCGTCGTCAGCGTTTCGCAGTGAACTCCTAACCTCACCGCGGCCTGCAGCACGCGAGTCTGCACATGGGTCAAACGATTCAGCGGAGCCGGTTGAGCGATCGGATCCCAGTCGACCGGCGAGACCACAACCGTCTGCACCAAAACTCGACCGACGTACCACGGAACCAAAGTATCCGCGAGTTCCAACATCGCCACCGCGTTGTTCGGGTTCGCGATCGGCACCAAAACAAGCGGCGTGTTTCCTCGCAATCGAGCCAACTCAGGATTCGAAGCGAGATTGGAAACATCGGTCAGCCGTGCACGTCTCGCGAAAAGGGTCAGGAACAAGAACCCACCGATGCTCAGCCAACCGACCGCGATCGAACCGGCAGCAGGCACCGCGACACCTTGAAAGATTGCCAGCCCCACACAGGCCATTCCACCAACAACAGGAACGAACGGGTAAAAAGGCGTTCGAAACGGAGGCGGTGAATTCCTGCTCCGGCGACGTACCAAGATCGCGAGAGCATGTGCGATCGCAAACGTCACGAGAAAAATCAAACTCGACGCGGCTCCCGCGGCAGCGACATCCGGCAAAGCAATGATCAGAACGCAGATCAACAACATCGTCACGAACACCGCCACGTAAGGTGTTCGCAATCGTTTACTCGTGTGAGAGATCCACGCGGGCAAAGTATGATCGCGTGACATTGCCAACGCGATTCGCGAGGCCGCAAACAAATTCGCCTGCAGGGCCGTGAACATCGACAGAACCGCGGCAACAATCACCAGCCAATATCCCGCGACTCCTAAGAACTCTTTCGCCGCTACCGCCACAACGGTTTCCGGATCCTCGGCAGCCAGTTCAGTGATCGTCTTCGTCCCGTCGGTCCCGACGACCACCAATACAAATAACAACGGCAGATAGATCGCAAGCGCGATCACCAAAGACAGGATCATCGCGCGGGGAATATTGCGGGCGGGCTCTCGCACTTCGCCACCCACCGCCGCAATCAGATCAAATCCCTGCAGAGCGATAAAACTGTATCCCATCGCCTGAATTAATCCGCCGGTTCCCGAAATTAGAAACGGAGTCATCGCGCGTGTGGTGTCGGCAACCGTTTGTCCCGCCAGAGCCCAAAACCCGCCAAAGACCAACACCGAGAAAACAATCACCTTGGCAATGTTCACCCAAGGGCCACCGCCACCGCTGCGCATCATCATGACCGAGGCCAGCAACACGGTCGTGAACAATGCGATCGCCGGCGTCAGACGGGGATCGTCGAGCCACGCCGGTACTGAACCGTCCAGGGCGTACAACTCTCGCATCAGCAGCCCGGCAAAACTGCCAAACCCGATCGCATACAGAACCGCGGCGACGATCGAGGCGAACCAGACGACCCAACCCACCGTGAACGCGGACTCGACCGACAACACCTTGCGAGAGAATAAATAGGTGCCGCCCGACTCGGGAAACTTCGATGACATCTCGGCGAAACTCAACGCCGTCAACATCGCGATCACACCGTTGAGTGCGAACGCGAGCATCGCCCCCGGACCGGTCGTTGCGAACGCCACACCGGCCAACGCCAATATGCCTCCGCCCACGATCGCGCCCACACCGACGCCGGTCGCGCCGATCAAACTCAAACTTCGCTCTGTCTGGTGATCCCCGTCCCCGGATTCACTCTCTAAACCGGTAGCGATTGCGAATCTCGCTGCGAAGAGGATTCTTGGCTCGCGAGCTGACGCTGATCGATTTGCCGTTGTCGTTCGCGTCGTCGACGACGTTGATCATCGGTTACCTGATCGGCACACCGTGGGCAGGCAACGCCGTGCTCGTATTTTGAATCGGCTTTCATCTCCTCGGTCACCGGCCAACCGCATCCGTGACATAACGAATACTGCCCTGCTTGCAATTGATGATCGACCGAAACGCGACTGTCAAAAACGAAACACTCGCCTCGCCACCGCGACTCTTCCGGCGATACATTCTCGAGATAGTTCAAAATGCCACCGCGCAGATGATACACCTCCGAGAAACCACACTTCTTCAAATAGGCAGTCGACTTCTCGCAACGAATTCCTCCGGTGCAGAACATTGCCACCTTGGGATGTTCTTTCGGGTCGAGATTCTCTTGAACGTATTCCGGAAATTCGCGAAAGGTATGTGTGTTGGGATTGATCGCGCCCTCGAAGGTTCCGATTTCGATTTCGTAGTCATTGCGGGTATCAATCAAGACCACATCAGGGTCTTCGATCAACGCGTTCCAATCCTGCGGTTCCACATAGGTACCGACGCTCTGCAGAGGATCGATCCCCTCAACGCCCATCGTCACGATTTCTTTTTTCAATCGGACACGAGCGCGACGAAACGGCAACTCATCGCAACCGGACCATTTCACGTCCGTCAGCTCAAACGGCCGATGATCGTCGTGCTCCATTTGACGCAACCAGTCGACAAAGCCACGGAGCTGCGCCGGTCGACCGGAGATGGTTCCGTTGATGCCTTCGGCGGCTAACAACAATGACCCCCGCAGTTCGTGTGCGTCCATGCGTTCCTGCAGCGGCGTTTGCAACGTTTCGAAATCCTTCAACGGAGTGAAACGGTACAACGCAGCGACCAACACGAGCGGGTCGTCGGCCGAGATCGCCTGGGAAATCGCTGGAGAGGTCGCCTGAGGAATCGAAGTGTGGGCAGCCACGGCAAATTGAATGCAAAGCGAGTCAGGAACGGTTCGTTAAGGACAATCGCCAAGTCTACAACCGGACTCGAAAATCGGCAAACCGCTCGCTCAATCTGCGTCAACCGGTCGCCAATTGACCGTGTCGATGACCACGTACCCGTCGGAGTCTTCGTTCGACACCACCACCCTCGCCGGCGAGTCGGCGGCAAAGCGATAGCGACCGAGGACACGCAGCAGCGCGTCGTCTTTCGGGTGGGCACGGGTTTGGTCCACATGGACCTCCGCAATCCCATCGGCATGATGTACTCGCACCAACGCTCGCGTCGATCGGTTCGAGTGCGGCGGGAACGCGATTCGAACTTCGTACCACCCCGAGTCAGGCAACTCGGCCTCAAAGGACGCAGTCGACTTGTCCTCGCGTCCGTTCCCATCATGGCGGTATCCGCTATCGAAATACCCGCCCGACGCATGACTCAGTTGCCATGAACCCGCCAAGACGGCCTGATTGTCGTCCACGCTCACACCGGTGAGCGTTTTGGTTTGGTACAGTTTTTTGGCCTGGATTCGCGACCGGATGCTCTCGGGAGTCTCCAGAATCTGGCCGTCGGCGAGGAGTCGTTCTTTCACGCGGTCATACTTCACATCTTGTACCGCCAAATCGCTGTCGATCGCGAGCGCAGCGATTGTCGCCGCTGACTGGCCGAGAATCATGAAGACGGGTTCCATTCGGATCGACCCGAACGCCATGTGGGTGCTCGAAACGCAAACCGGAACCACGAGGTTCTCGCACTGCTCCTGCTTCGGAAGCAAACATCCCATCGCGATTTGATACGGACCGTTGGTACTGACCCCGATATCGCCTTCGTTCTGCACGTAGCCTTCATCGGTGATATAGCGTTGGATGTTGTGTGAATCGATTGAGTACGATCCCATCCCGACTGATTCAGGCGTTTGCAATCGCTTTTGAAGATGATTCTGCGTGATTACGAAGTCACCGACCATCCGCCGCGCCTCGCGTACGTAGAGTTGATGCGGCCAATTGCCGTTATCAGTGAACTCATCTTTGGCGAGCCCCCAACTCGCCATCTTCGTGCGAATATCTTCGGGAACCCGTGAATCGTTGGCGATGAAATACAATAACCCTTGTTGATACCGACGATGCTCCTCAATGATTTCCTGCCGCCGCTGATACGACGCTTCAGGATACTCATCGCTCATCCCGATGTAGTCAAAACTCAGTGGGCCGTGGTTGTTGGTATCAGTCTTTCGGTTTGGGATGGGATCAAACTTGTTGAACACCTCTTTCCATCCCGCTTCGAAGCAACGCACCATCAATTCGAACTCGGCCGGATCATAACCGTCCGGTTTCGGGAACGGCACGCGGTTGGGGTCATGGTTTGTTAAGCACGTTCGAAAGCAGTATGCCTGCACGTGCTGATCACCGCTGCCGAATTCTCCCGGCGGTTCGGTGCTGACCAAGGGGATGACACCGCTCGTTGGATCACCGGGAATGTTGTACGGATCCACCCGCCGAGGAAGAACATCGAAGTGGTGTGAATGGTGCAGCACACCGGTTTGGACGCCGGCGTTTGGTTCATTGTATTGCTGCATCGATTCTCGACCGAAGGTGGTCTCCACTCCCGCCGCGGCGATCAGGTCGCCTTCGTAGGTAGCATCAATGAAAACCTTGCCGGAGAATTGGCGGCCGTCGAGTGTCTTGATCGAAACGATGCGGCCGTCTTGCTTTTCAACTCCCGATTCTCGATCCAACCAAGCGTCACGCACCACCACCAGTTCGTTTTCGGAAACGAGATCCTCAAAGATTGCCTCGGCGACATGAGGCTCAAACACCCACATCGTTGCATCTTCGTCGTCGCTCGCTCGATGTCCTTGCGCCCGATTGCCGTAAGACTCGCGAGTCTGCGCGGTCCAGGCGTCAGGTTGTTGGTAGTGTTTGTAGACGCGTTGATAGAACTCTTTCGACAGTCCTCCGATCACATACTTGTTCCCGGTATCGGTCCATCCGAGCCCACCGCTGGTCAATCCGCCGAGATGCCGATCGGGAGAAACGATCACCACCGACTTGCCCATCCGTTTCGCTTGGACGGCCGCGATCACCGCCGCCGAGGTACCACCGTAGACAACCACATCGTGAGTTTGGGTTGCCTCAACATCTTTACCGTCCGTGCGCGCCACTGAGGAAATTGCCACGGCGAGAATGACAAACACTCGAAACAACATAGATGCCCTGCTCAAACGAAGAATGGGGAATGTGACCGAACATTTAGCGGTGACGCGAACGCTGAATTAAGCGAGGGCTTTTTGCAAAGCTTCGCGGACTACCGGTAGAACACGTCCCTGCACCTCATCGAGCGATCCTTCGAGAAACGCCCCCGCCGCTGCCTTGTGCCCGCCGCCACCGAATTGCCGGGCGACTTCGTTGCAGTCCAATCCACAACGGCTCCGGAAGGAGAGCTTAAAACCACCTCGGACTTGCCCGACGAAGATCACCGCCGCCTGGGTACCGCGTACCGCGAGCGTCAAATTGATCGCGTCTTCAGTGTCGTTGGGTTCGGCACCACACGCGGCAAAGTCATCTTTCTCGACATAAGTGTATACGAGAGCGCCGTCGATTTCCGATGTGGTTCGTGACAAAATCAAACCACGCAGCTTCAGTCGCCCGAGCGTATCGCGTTCATACAAATCACCATAAACCTCGCTCGGCACCACGCCGACGTCCATTAACCTCGCGATCACGCGGTAGGTCTCCGATGTCACGCTCGGAAAACGAAACCAACCGGTGTCGGTCGCGATCGCGGCGAAGACCGGGACCGCCATGGCTCGCGTGATCGGAACATTCAACGCGTCGGCCGCTTGCACAACGAGCTGCCCGGTCGCTTCGGCTTGGTAGTCCTTGTACATCGTTGCACCGAGGTCGTCTTCGCCGACATGGTGATCGACCACAATTTTGTCACAACGTGCGGCGCGAATCACGTCGCCCATGTCTCCGAGTTGCGCCCACGCACTGGTATCGAGAATCATGATGCAGTCGGCTTTGACGTCCTCCGCTTCGACACTGTCACCGAGCACGTCGATTTTGCCAGCCGGATCGAGGAACGATAACGCCGGCGGTGTTCGGTGGGCATTGACGATGCGAACGTCTTTACCAACGGCACGTAAAACCTCGGCCATCCCAAGTTCACTGCCGAGTGCATCGCAATCCGGACGAATGTGACTGACTAGGATAAACGACTGATAATGACTGATCTGATTTACGAACGCTTTCCAATTGACTCCCACGGAGACACTTTCTTTCTAAAGATAAAACAACTGAAATAAGGCTTATTGAATGATTGCGCGGACGCGGGCAACATCACGGTGCAATTGCTGCTTCAACGCATCGACGTCGGTGAATTTCTCGATGGGACGTATGCGGGCGATCCATTCGACGGTGAGATCCTGATCGTACAGATCGCCATCGTAATCCAAACAGTGCACCTCTACCTTCGTCCTGCGCTTCTCGTCGAACGTGGGATTGGGACCGACATGAACCGCCGCGCGGAGTTCGCGATCGCTGTCGCCCAAACCCGCATTGGATCCGCCGATCGTCACCTTCGCCGCGTACACTCCGTTGTCAGGCACGAGTGTTTGGATATCCGTCAAATTCGCCGTCGGGAATCCGATCTGTCGTCCCCGTCGCTCTCCGGTGGTGACTCGCCCGGAGATGCGGTAATTGGATTGCAACATCGTGTTGGCAAATTCGATTTGCCCGGCCGAAATGGCTTCTCGGATTCGTGAACTGCTGATCAACCGTCCGTCGTCGATTCGCGGATGGACGACCTCGAGTCGCATGCCGGACTGCTCGCACAAATCTTTCAAAACATGAACGTCCCCGCCGCGGTCGCGTCCGAAGAAAAAATTCGGACCTTCAACGACCGCTTTCGCCTGCAGGCGCTCGACGATGAGATAATCGAAAAAGTCGTTCGCGGTACGGTTGAGGAACTCGATACTGACCGGGCACACGACCAACGTATCGATCCCGATCTCGCTCATCAGTTCGGCGCGACGTTCGATGGTCGTTAAACGAGTCGGGGCACTGTGCGGCCTCAGAACCGAAGCCGGGTGCGGGTCGAGCACCACAACCACAGCAGGTCCCCCCACGGCGTCGGCGTTGGCGCGGGTGCGAGAGAGCAACTCGCGGTGACCGGCATGCACGCCGTCGAAGTTTCCGATACTGACGGCCCCGTGTGACACAGGGGGCCGCTCAGGAGGGTTCAGTGCATCGCCACTGGCATCTCCTTCCCGGGCAGACGCGCGAGAATCCAACGCGTCGAGCATCAATATCTGTGTCGGGGGAGAGCAGGGCGATGACATTTCGTATCAGGCAGTCCATTCAATCAGGTCGGTGAGTTCGGCGTCAGTATGCCCGATGAACTGCCGATCGGTTAGGTGACAATCACGCAGAGGCAATAGTCACGCAGAGGCAATAGCCACACCGGGGTGACAATCACGCCGAGGTGATAATCACGGTCGTGCGATTTCGGGGGCACCGACCAATTGTGGGCCCGAACCGTCATTGAAGTAGACGCGATTGCGGCCCCGGTTCTTGGCACAGTACAACGCCTCGTCGGTACGTCGGACGATCGGTCCGATTGCGAGATCGTCACGTGGTTCGCTCAACCCCACACTCATGGTGACGTTGATCGCGTCTTTGCCGGTTTGAATCGGTTCCTCTGCGATCTGCTTTCGCAGCTTGTTCATCCGGTCTGCCGCCATTCGCAGCGGGATGTCAGTCAAGATCGCGAACTCCTCGCCACCGAATCTCGCAACGATTTTGGCGTCGCTCATGTTGGCTTCGAGAACCGTCGCGAGTCGCTGCAACACGAGGTCGCCGACCGGGTGGCCATAGTTATCGTTGATTGATTTAAAGTGATCGATATCGATCAGGATCAGCACAAACGAGCTGCCTCCTCCGCGATAGACCGCAAACATCTCGTCGAGCTTTCGGTCGAGCGCCCGCCGGTTAAACAGCCCCGTCAATCCATCGGTCCGAGCCTCGGTCAGGTAGGACTCGATTTGCTGCGTTTGCTCTTCGAGCTGTTTCTCGGCTGCCTGCAATCGCGACTGCAGTTCCTCATTGGTACCCATGATCTGCGAAATCAGCGTCATCATCCGAGCGTCGCTGAGCATCTGCGCATCGCCCTGTTTAGCACCGAGCGATTGTCGTTCTTTCTGAACGGCGTTGAGACTCTGCCGGACGTCGTTGCTGATCTGCTGCAGGTCGGATTGGTAGGTCGACACGTTCCCGGAGTACTCATTCGTCCAGCGTGCCAAACTCTGCAGCAGCCCAACAATCCGTTGCCGATCATCTTCATCGACCAGCGGGGCTACCTCGATCGATCTCGCCTTGCCCGGCCGCCGCCTGCCAAACCAATACCCGATCAGGACCAAAACGATAGCAAGGATCGAGCTGCCAATTAACAGCAGAGCATTCACGGGTGGCATCAGTGCACCAATCCTGACATGTAAATAATCAGGCTAACGAAGACACTGAATTGTTGGCCTGAATCAACTCACCCCGAGCAATCACAACCAACCCGCTGTCCGTCACCGTCAACCCTCGGGCGGCATCTAAAACGGGATCATAGCCGATTTCCGTTTCCGGTGGGATCCGCACACCTTTGTCGATGATCGCGCGACGGATTCGGCTGTGTCGGCCGACTTCGACGTTGTCAAACAGGATGCTGTCTTCGATTTGTGAATAACTGTTCACTCGGCATCCGGCACCGATAATCGAACGCATCACACTGCCGCCGCTGAGAATGGCCCCCTGGCAGATGATCGAATCCAGGGCCACACCCCGACGGCTCGATCGCCCCTCGCTGCCGAAGACGAACTTAGGCGGGGGCAATTGGGGGCGGAATGAACGAATCGGCCACTCCGCGTCGTACAGGTTCAACTGCGGATCGACCGTCACCAAATCCATGTTGGCTTCGTAGTAGGCATCGAGTGTCCCGACATCGCGCCAGTACGCCTCCCGCTTACGGTTCTCGTCGGTGAATGGGAACGCGAACACGTTGCTGTCCTTGATCGCGGCGGGAATGATGTTCTTACCGAAATCATGACTGCTGTTCGGATCGGTCGCATCGTCGCACAACCGCTCGAACAAAAATCGTGTGTTGAAGACATAAATCCCCATCGACGCGAGGCAAACGTCCGGATTCTCGATCGTTGGCTTCGGGTTCTCGGGCTTCTCTTCGAATTCGATCAACCGGTTATCAACATCCGCCTGCATGACCCCGAATTGACGTGCCTCGTCTCGGGCCACCGGCAACGCACCAACGGTAATGTCGGCGCCCGTTCGATGATGAAAATCCACCATCGTGTGATAGTTCATTTTATAAAGGTGATCGCCGGCGAGGATCACGACATGTTCGGGCATCTCACGCTCGATCGCGTAGATGTTCTGATATACCGCGTCGGCGGTGCCTTGATACCAATTGTCATCGATACGTTGCTGCGGTGGGACAACGTCAATGAACTCACCGAGCTCTCGACAGAAATAGTTCGTCCACGCCTGCTGGATGTGCCGGTCGAGCGACTGGGCCTTGTACTGCGTTAACAATAGCAAGCGTCGCATACCACTGTTGAGACAATTGCTCAGCACGAAGTCGATAATGCGATAGCTGCCGCCGATCGGCACGGCCGGTTTGGCACGGTCTCGCGTCAACGGTTCGAGCCGCGACCCGCGTCCCCCCGCCAAGATCACCGTTACGGTTCGCTGCATCATATCTGGATCCATCATTTCACACGACTCACTACGAACCTCGAAACGGAAACCCGCCCCGCGGCAAACAGCATCCGCGAGACACCCCTTTACCACAGAGCATTGGCGTTCACCCAATCTCGCCCTGTTCACACCGGAAAGAATTACAACGTTTGGCAAATCTGACCAATGCTTTTCGACATCGAATCAAATGCAACGAAGACTCTTATCGGGCACCTAAGGCCCCTTCATGCACACAAAAGGGGCTGCGAGAGCACCAAACTGTCACACTCCTCGCGAACAAGTTACCAAATTGGTGCGTTGTTTGCTTATGCAATTATGTCGCAGCAAATTCACTGCCACATTTGCCCTCGCATTTTTGGATGCGAAAAATCAACCAAACTTCGTGCCGCGACGTAGCCCTCTCAATGGGCCAAAGAAACGGCCGATCTATCGAAAATCCCCAACTTCCCCAAATTTGGAGAACGCCAATATGCAAAAGCAATGGAAGCGAATCAGCATCGTCCTCGCGACCGCATGGGTCGCTACGCTCGTTGCGGGCGTGATGATGAGCCTGCCGCAGGGTGCCAACAACGACGCCTACGCTGACCAGCAATTTCGCGGCCGCGCCGCGACACAAAACCTCAACACCGCCCAAGACATCTCGAGCGCCTTCCGAACGGTCGCCGATGTGATGCGTCCGAGTGTCGTCAGCATCAGCACCAAGACCGACGTCGCCGCTCGCGTCCAGCGTCTACCACCGAGCATCCGCCGACAATTGCCGCCTGGTTTTGAACAGTACTTCCGCGACGGACGCGGCCGCCAAAACGCCCAACCCCAACAACAAGGCCAGGGCAGCGGCGTGATCGTGCGAGAGGACGGCTACATCCTGACAAACAACCACGTCGTTGAAGGAGCCGACATCGTCTCGGTCGAACTGAGCGACGGAACGACGATCGATGCCGATGTCGTCGGCACCGATCCGGAAACCGACCTGGCGGTTTTGAAGATCGAACACGAAGGCCTCCAAGCCGTCCCGTTCGGCGACAGCGACGCGATCCAAGTCGGTGACTGGGTGCTCGCGATCGGCAGTCCATTCGGTCTCGACCAAACCGTCACCGCCGGAATCATCAGCGGAAAAAACCGCGTTCAAGGCATCGTCGACGGTGGGCACGGCTTCGAAGACTTCCTGCAAACCGACGCAGCGATCAACCCAGGTAACTCGGGTGGACCGCTCGTCAACCTGAGGGGCGAACTGATTGGTATCAACACGGCAATTCTGTCTCGTTCCGGTGCCAGCGCCGGGATCGGGTTCGCCATCCCCGTCGGTCTCGCCAGCCCGGTCCTTATGTCGATCATCGAAAACGGTGAGGTTCGCCGTGGCTTCCTCGGCGCCCAAGTCGCTGACGTCACCCCGGAAGTGGTCGACGAATTTGGCTTGAAAGTGAACAAGGGCGCACTCATTCGGGGCGTCCTCGAAGGCCAACCGGCGGCGAACGCCAACCTGCAACCGGGTGACGTGATCCTAGAAACCGACGGACGTCCTGTCACAACGAGTTCGCGTCTGGTGAACTACATCGCGAGCCGTCCACCGGGCGAGAGCGTTCAAATGAAGGTCAACCGTAACGGGAAGATCATGAACGTGACTGTCAACCTGCAGGAACGCACCGACCAAGCGATGGCAATGTTCGGCGCAGGCACCGCCTGGGGAGCCGAACTCGAACCCGTCACGCCACGCTCGGCCGAACGCTACGGCTACACCGACCTCGAGCAAGGCCTGATCGTGACCAGCGTCAGCGACGAAGGCATTGCTGCGGATGCCGGCATGCAAGTCGGCGACGTGATCGAAGCCGCCGCGAACCGACCGGTGAACTCGGTCGCGCAGTTGACTCAGCTTCTCGCCGAAGCCCAACGTCAACAAGTGCCGCTGCAGGTCGTCGTCCGGCGGGGCAACACGCGAATGCTGCTCGTGATCCGCTAACTCTCGCCCCGCCATCCACGGTCAATCAACCGTCGAAAGCCGCCATGTGGAAAACCGATTCCCATGGCGGCTTTTTTCATTCCGACATTTCGTCGGCGATTAACGCGAGCGTCTCGACCAGATGCACCGCGGTCATCCCGGCCGAGCTGATTCGAGACGCGGCAACATCGCCCGCACGGCCGTGTATCCAAACGCCGAGCCGAGCGGCATCCCATCCGCACAAACCCTGCCCGAGCAACGACGCGATCACGCCAGTCAACACATCCCCACACCCGGCCGTCGCCATCGCGGGATTCCCTGTCGTGTTGACATAGGTCTGCACCGGAGAATCGTTCGAACCGCGTCCCACCACGTGAGTCGGGCCGCCCTTGACCACGATCGTGACCCCGAGACGTTTCGACAGTTCCCCCGCGGCGCGTACCTGACCGTCGACATCACTCGCGGGAACCCCGGTGAGACGCGACATTTCGCCGGGATGTGGCGTGAAGACGACCGCCGCATCGTCTGTGCCCCGAGCCAACTCGTCACCCTCCAACCAACCTTGACTCGAAATCACGTTCAACGCGTCGGCATCCAACACGACGGGTGTTTGCCGCTGTTTCAGCAAACCTTCGACGATCGCCACGCTGCCGGATTCGGTCGTCATGCCTGGACCGACTCCGATCGCATCCTGACTGGACACTCGCCCACAGAGCGACTCCCACGCATCGCCGGAGAATCTGCCATCTTCGGCGGGCAAGCCGATCGTCATCAACGCCGCGTGAAAACCGGCAACCGTTTCCAATACGACATCAGGCACCGCGGATGAGACCAACCCCGAACCGGTATGCAACGCCGCGATCGACGACAGAGAGATCGACCCCGCCATGCCACGTGAACCACCGACCAACAACACCCGCCCAAACGTCCCCTTGTGATCCGATGCGTTTCGCGGTGGCAGTGTGACGGGACGTGACATGATGGCTCAAAAACAAAAGAACGAAACAAGCATCGGCCTCAAAACGAACGGCCTCCCCAACACCGAGGCTCGCGTCTGAAACCATCCGCTCTAAATCATCTCGAACGACGCCTCTAAACGCCTTCGTATTGATTGGCCGACGGTTGTTTGGCTCGATTCTCGGCGTCGATCAGTTGGGCGGCGATCAGACCTCCCAAATACGCACCTTTGAATCCGGCATCAATATTGACGACCGCCACGTTGGGTGCACACGCAGTCAACATCCCCATCAGCGGTGTCAAACCACCAAAGTTCGCACCGTATCCCATGCTGGTTGGCACGGCGAAGACGGGCACGCTGACGTGACCGGCGACCGTCGGCGGTAGTGCACCTTCCATGCCAGCGATCACCACAATCGCCGACGCTTTTCGCAACGCCGGAACCGCCGCTAACAAACGCTGCGGCCCGGCGACACCGACATCCTCGACCCGCAGATGCGGAACGCCCATCCAAGTCAGCGTCTCAACGGCTTCCTCCGCCACCGCCGCATCGGTGCTGCCCGCCGTCACGACCGCCACGTGCGGGCAACTGTCGTCGAGAACCGGCGTGGCGAGAAGATCGATCTCGGACGCGATCCGCAGCGTTCGCGCGTGCGGGTTGTGGTGCGTGTTCGGAAAATGGCGTCGCAACTGCGCCGCCGAAGTTGGGTCGATCCGAGTGATCAAACAAGTCTGCCCGGCCTCGAGCTGCGTCTCGACGATCCGAATCATCAGATCGGTGCTTTTGCCCTCGCCGTAGATCACCTCGCCGAACCCGCACCGATCGCGGCGGCCCAGGTCCACGGTCGCCCCCGGGATCTCCGCGACGCCACCCAACGCGGCCAAGTTCTCGCCGCTCGCGATGGAAATCATCGACGCAACGCTGCCGGCCGCCTGCTCAACGCCGACGGTTCCTTTGGCAACCGACGCGAGCAAATCGAGCAAGACACCGGAATCCGGCCGAGCATTGGGGGCGACGTTTCCGTCAGAAGACGATTGCGGGGCAGGGGGATTCATCGGAAATTTTGTGGGCAGAATGACGATGTGGGGAAGAATGCCGATTTATACTGCCGCTTGCGTGTTTGGGCAGCGGCCACTTAAATGATCGACCCCCAAAACATAGACAAATTCCTCTCGTCATTGGATGTTGATTCAATATGAAAAGTTGCGTGCTGGCCTATTCCGGTGGACTCGATACCTCTGTCATCCTCGGATGGCTCCAAGACCAGGGATACGAAGTCCACTGTGTTTACGTGGATTTGGGCCAGCCGTGCGAGGATCGAGACGCCATCATGGAAAAGGCTCGCACGTGCGGCGCCGCGTCCTCTCGCCTGGTCGACGTCCGCGAAGAGCTGTGCCGCGATTTCGCCTTCCCCGTCCTCTCATGGCAGGCGAAATATGAGCAAATCTACCTGCTGGGAACCTCCATCGCCCGCCCGCTGATCAGCAAAGTGATGCTGGAAGTCGCCCGCGAAGTCGGCGCAACCGCCTACGCCCACGGAGCGACCGGCAAAGGCAACGACCAATGCCGCTTCCAGTTGGCCGCCGAGGCACTCGACCCGAGCATCAAGATGATCGCCCCATGGCGCATCAAATCGTTCCGTGACGCCTTCCCGGGCCGAACCGAACTGATCGAGTACTGCGACGTGAAAAAGATTCCCGTCAAAGCATCCACGGCGAAGCCATACAGCAGTGACGAAAACGTGCTGCACATCTCTTACGAAGCCGGCAAACTGGAAGAACTCGACGTCAACGGTGTCGAACTCGTCGAATTCGGAATGGGCGTTTCTCCTCAAGAAGCACCTGACCAACCCGAAGAAGTCACGATCGGTTTCGAATCCGGCGTGCCGGTCAGCTTGGGCGGAAAGAAAGTCTCCGCCCTGGAAATGGTCGAACAACTCAACATCATCGGTGGGCGCAACGGCGTCGGCCGGATCGACATGGTCGAAAACCGCTTCGTCGGAATGAAGAGCCGCGGCGTCTACGAGTCGCCCGGCATGACCGTGCTCTACGACGCGTTGATGTACATCGAACAACTCACGATGGATCGCGACCTGATGCACCTTCGGGACCGACTCGCCCCGGAAGTCGCCGAGATGGTTTACTACGGATTCTGGTACACGCCCAAAATGGATTCGCTCTTCGCGTTCATCCGCGAAGCTCAAAAGCCCGTCACCGGCGAAGTCACCTTGCAACTGTACAAGGGCAACATCATGGTCTCCTCGCGACAAAGCCCGAACAGTCTCTACGACGAAGAAATCGCGACCATGGAAGGCGGCGGTTCATACAACCAGGACGACGCCGAAGGCTTTTTGCGGATTCACGGGCTGCCTTGCCGAGTTCAAGGCCGCGTCACACCACGCAAGTTCTAAGCCCACGAACGCTCATCGCATCGCATCAACGCCTGCAACTCGGCACATCGGGTCGCAGGCGTTTTTCACGTCAGTGCAACCCGGACACCTCGACGTTCACTCAGTCCAAAACGTCGTCCGCCAACGGTTCTCCGCCACGTGGCGTTACCAACGCATTGACCGTCAACGCCGCAGTCGATTCGGGCAGGAAGTGCCCACGCCCGTCGACCGTCGCCACGCACACGCCTCCTTCGGTGACACCACCAAAGTCGCTGCCCGCAGCGGTGTTGATTCGTCCTCCCGTGGTGGCGAAGTCCAAATCAATCGGCTCCGTCCACGTACTCGACACTCTCGCTTCGGCCAACAGGATCGTCTTGGTAGCACCATCGGCTACTTGCTTCGGCCCGAGCGAGCCGGTGGAAGGAAATAATGTTCCTGTCCCCGTCACCAAATGATAGGGCGTGTCCGTCGCCCATCCTTGGTTGTCGGGATGCCGGTAAACCACAGGCATGTCTTGATAACTCAGCATCTGGTTTGTGCTGCTGTCCCATGCCGCGTTGAGGTTGAAACGATCGTACAACTCTTCCTCGCCGAGGTACGGCAAAATCATCACGCGCCATGACAACAACGGCTTGCCGGTACGACTTCTGATCGCCGGAGGAGGGTAACTGCCGTGATCGGCCGCGTAGGCGTTGAGTGCTTCAGCGATCGTCTCCAAATTCTTAATGCTGGCGATCCGCTCGCGGCCTTGACGCAACCTGTTGGCCGTCGAACCGCCAATACGCGCGATCGCGACAATAGACGATCCAACCAGCAACAACATCACCACGGCCGCGGCCACCCATGCAGCCGAACTTTGGCGTTTCTTTCCCGATCCAACCGTCGCTGCACGCGAGCCCGCACCGGGAGCAAAATCGGGCAACGTGATCTCGCGACCACAAACCACGCATTCGCCCGATTGACCGCTGAACTCATCTTCCACTTCCGTTCGCGTGTGGCAGTGTGGGCAAGTAAACAAATACGGCATACGATTCACGGACAACGCGACAAAGAACAATCCACTCTTTCAACAACACCATCTTAGCGAGACTTCGACGTGAAAGTCATCCTGCAGCGAAGCCTTCAAGCCAACGTCCGCGTCAATCATGAAATCGTTGGCCAAATCGATCACGGCTTGGTCGCCCTGGTGGGAATCGCACACGGAGATACCGCGGAAACAGTGAGGGTGCTCGCGGAGAAAACCGCCAACCTGCGGATTTTCTCCGACGAAGAGGGCAAGATGAATCGCAACGTCATGGATACCGGAGGCGGCGTGCTCGCCATCAGCCAATTCACACTCCTGGCCGATTGCCGCAAAGGCAGACGCCCATCCTTCACCGGCGCCGCCTCGCCGGACATCGCCAAAGAACTCTACCTGAACTACGCCGACCATCTCACCTCGCTCGGAATTCCCGTCGCGACAGGAATTTTCGCCGCCGACATGGCCGTATCTTTGGTCAACGACGGGCCGGTGACCATCATCCTCGACTCGGACGAAATCGTTCGCTGATACCGTCTCGCGACGAAACAACATGCCGTCAGTCGATGAGCGGTTGTGGGAAGTCAGGTTCGGGAAACCGATTCTGCAAAAATTCGCGTTCGAGCCGATCGACAACCTCAGGATGATCGGCTGCCACATCCGTGGACTCATACGGATCGGTTATGAGATGATACAGTTCCCACCCAGCGGGCGTTTTGCGTTTGGTTTGCCTCCGCACCGCTTTCCACTCTCCGTCTCGAATCGCAAAGATCCCACCGTACCCGGCGAACTCCCAGATCATCGGCTGTTCCCGACGCACCTCACCCTTTCCGGTCAGGGCGGGCGTTAAATCCACGCCGTCACCTCGTTGGTCGTCGGATAGATCGGCACCGCTGATCGCAATCAACGTGGCAAACCAATCGGGAAAGTACGACGGCACCGACGAAGTGCTGCCGGCGGCCACCTTCCCCGGCCAACGGACCAAACACGGCACCTTCAACCCGCCTTCATAACAACTACCCTTGTACCCTTTTAACCCCGCCGCGGAATCGAAGAAAGAACACGCGGCGCCGCCGATGTGAAACCGCGGATCGCGACCGCCATGCGTCGGACCGTTGTCGGACGTGAAAACAACAATCGTGTTGTCGTCCACGCCGCATTCTTTGAGTCGGCCCATCACCGCGCCAACATGTTCATCGAGATCCGAGATCATTGCCGCATACGCCGCCCGTGGACGTGGATGGGGCAGGTAACCGTTCTGACCCCGGTATGGGCCGTTTTCCGCGTCCCACCGCTCCGGATAGCGATCAACCCATTCCTGCGGCGGCTGCATCGCCACGTGCGGTTCAACGAAAGGCAGGTAGAGGAAAAACGGGCCGCTGCTGTTTTGATCGAGCCAATCGAGAGCTTCGGCGAGAATCCGATCGGGTGCGTAAACGTCCGCACGATAGACCTCCGCAACGACGTCACCGCTCGGCTTTTTCTGATGCCCGGGGATCGGAGACTCGTTGAGCGTTTCCCGCTGATCGTCACTATCGAGAAACGGCGGGTAGTAACTGTGTGCATTGCGTTGGCAATTGTAGCCAAAGAAACGATCAAAACCCTGCCGGTTCGGCCCGCCTGACGATTCGGTCGGCCCGAGTCCCCATTTGCCAAAACCACCGGTCGCGTAACCGGCCCGCTGTAACACTTCGGCGATCGTGACCAGATCACCGGAGATCGGCCATTGCCCGGGAAACCGTTTCCCATTTCCCGAGTCGCGATTGCCGCGAATTTCACTGTGGCCGAGATGCCGTCCCGACATCAACACACACCGCGACGGGGCACAAACCGGTGCACCGCAGTAATGCTCGGTCAGCCGCATTCCCTGTTCAGCAAGGCGATCCAGGTTGGGCGTTTTGATCTTCTGCTGGCCATAGCAACCGAGTTCACCGTAACCCAAATCGTCCGCCAAAATGAGAACGATGTTAGGAGGCGTCGTGCCCCAGTCCGATGCGAGCGAACTGATATTCCCAATTAGAAACACCGAAACAAAACAGACCATCCCAACCCCGAGCAGACGCCGATTCATAAAACCATCCACACGTTCATCGATACGTTCCTTTCGCGTTCCCTATCATTCGGGCGTGCTCCGACAACGCCGACAATCTACCACACGACGCGGCAGCGCTCCGAAACGTCGCATCTACTTTCTTTCACACGCCGGCCAGCTTAGGCTGGTAATGACGGTTCGAGATGTCCCAACGTGAAACAATCGAGAATTGAAATGCGAATTGGTGTGCCGGCCGAAACATGGCCAGGCGAACTCAGAACAGCACTCGTGCCCGACAACGCGAAGAAGCTGATCCGGCTCGGTTTTGAAATTGTCGCTGAGTCGAGCTTGGGTTCGCCCTCCGGTTTTCCGGACGAGCAATACACAGCAGTCGGCGTCACAATCGAAACCGACCGCCAAGTCATATTAAATCAGTCGGACATCGTTCTTCGCGTCCGACAACCTGAGATGCAAGATATTGAGTCGCTCAAAAGCGGTTCAACGCACATCAGTTTCCTCGATCCGATGAACCGCCGCGATTTAGTCGACGCGATGTCCGCCCGCGGCGTCACGGCCCTGTCGATGGAAATGATCCCGCGGAGCACGCGGGCACAAAAGATGGACGCGTTGTCATCCCAGGCCAACCTGGCCGGCTACGTAACGGTTATCCAGGCCGCGTATCACTGCCCCAAAGCGTTCCCGATGATGATGACGCCATCGGGAACCATCCGCCCCGCACGCGTGTTCGTGATCGGCGCCGGCGTCGCAGGATTGCAGGCGATCGCCACCGCCAAACGACTCGGCGCGCGAGTTGAGGCCTTCGACACACGCCCCGTTGTTGCCGAACAGGTTCGCTCGCTCGGTGCCAAATTCGTCGAGATCGATCTCGGCGAAGTCGGACAAACCGAACAGGGCTACGCCAAAGCTCTCACGCCGGAACAAATCGAACTGCAAAAACAGGGACAGGCAGCAGTCATCGCCGCCTCCGATGTGGTCATTACCACGGCACAACTGTTCGGACGCCCTGCACCTCGAATCGTTACCGCTGACATGGTCGCCGCGATGGCGCCGGGCAGTGTCGTCGTCGACATGGCCGTCGAATCCGGAGGCAACGTCGAAGGTTCGGTCCTGAACGAGATCGTCGATGTCGGCGGCGTCAAAATACTCGGCATGGGTAACCTGCCCTCACACGTATGCCGCAACGCGAGCGAAATGTACTCGAACAATCTCGTCAGCCTGATCAGTGACTTTTGGGATGAGGAATCCAAAACATGGGACCTTTCGCCGGAAGACGAGATCGCCCAAGCCGCCGTGATCACGCGTGACGGCCAAATCGTTCATCCAATGTTGCTAGATAAAAACTAACCACCACGAAACGAACTACCACGAGAAACAATCATGGAAACCGTGCTACTGGGTTTCGTTTTGATGTTGTCGATCTTTTTGGGATTCGAACTGATCTCAAAAGTTCCCGCAACATTGCACACGCCCCTCATGTCAGGCGCGAACGCCATTTCGGGGATCACCGTCGTCGGAGCCCTTACGCTCGCCGGAGGAGGCATGGACCAATGGGCGACCGCACTCGGCGCTCTGGCGGTGTTCTTCGCAACAATTAACGTGGTCGGCGGCTACATGGTCACCGACCGCATGCTCGGCATGTTCAAAAAGAAAGATGAACCGGAGGCACGATCATGAGCCCGGAATGGATTGGCGCCGTCTACATCGTTTCTGCAGTCCTGTTCGTCTTCGGATTGAAACTGCTCAGTTCCCCCGCAACCGCGGTGCGGGGCAATCAACTTTCCTCACTCGGGATGCTGGTCGCGGTCGTTGTCACGCTCGCCTCCAAAGAGATTATTGATTTCCGCTGGATCGCCGTCGCGGCGGTACTCGGAACGATCATCGGTGCCGTCGCCGCACGACGCGTGGCGATGACCGGCATGCCGGAAATGGTCGCTCTGTTTAACGGATCCGGAGGGGTTGCGAGTCTGTTGGTCGGATGGGCGGCCCTGGATATGGGCGGCAACCCGGAAACCGTGGCCCCTCAATCAACGTTCACGATCATCACGATCCTCGTTTCGATCTTGATCGGTGGCGTGACGTTCTCGGGCAGCATCGTGGCCTGGGGAAAACTCTCCGAAACGATGCCGAGCCGAGCGATCACGCTGCCCGGGCAACAATTCATCAGCCTGTTGCTGCTGATCGCGATGATCGGATGCGGCGCAATGATGGTCAGTCAACCGGAAACCTGGAACGCCACCTTGATCTACGTGGTCATCGTGCTGTCGCTGGTCCTCGGTGTGATGGCGGTAATCCCGATCGGCGGTGCAGACATGCCCGTCGTGATCTCACTGCTCAACAGCTACTCCGGACTCGCCGCCTGTGCCGCCGGTCTTGCCATCAACAACACGATTCTGATCGTTGCCGGATCGCTCGTCGGTGCCGCCGGCATCATCCTAACGAACATCATGAGCAAAGCCATGAACCGTTCGCTCAGCCATGTGCTGTTCTCCGGATTCACCGCAGCCAAAACGGCGACCAAGGTCGAAGGCGAGGTCAAACCGATCGTGCCCGATGACGCATACCTGATCCTGGAAGCCGCCTCATCGGTCGTCATGGTCCCCGGATACGGAATGGCCGTCGCTCAGGCGCAACACGTGGTACGCGAACTCGGGGAACTGCTCGAACAAAACGGTGCCGAAGTCAGCTACGCGATCCACCCGGTCGCCGGCCGCATGCCCGGTCACATGAACGTTTTGCTCGCCGAAGCCAACGTGCCCTACGATCAACTGGTCGAGATGGACGACATCAACCGGCGAATCGATAACGTCGATGTCGCGATCGTGATCGGTGCCAACGACGTCGTGAATCCGGCCGCCCGCGAAGACGAAAACAGCCCGATCTACGGAATGCCTATCATCAATGTCGACCACGCCCGGACCGTTTTCGTCCTCAAACGATCCATGGCCACAGGCTTTTCCGGCGTCGAAAACCCGCTGTTTTTAGGTGAAAAAACTCGAATTCTCATCGGCGACGCCAAACAATCCCACACCAGCGTGATCGCGGAAATCAAGGACA
>JBICHZ010000391.1:0-51064 GCA_043101355.1 Rhodopirellula sp. JB044 | reverse complement strand
AGCACACCCCGTAGCCGGAGTCGCCAAGCCTTCGGTCGAGCAAAAGATCGTTACGGCGATCGGATCGCAAAAGATCTGAACTCTGGCGAGTCCAGCTACAGGACCGAGCACACCCCGTAGCCGGAGGCGCCAAGCCTTCGGTCGAGCATAAGATCGTTACGACGATCGGATCGCAAAAGATCTGAACTCTGGCGAGTCCAGCTACGACAACAAAACGACGGGACGCGAACGATCAAAACGTTCGTGTCCCGTTTTTTATTCCCCTCGGATTCCAACAACGTCGATCAATAACGGACGGTCACACCGGTGATCAACGAGTGAGCCGAAACATCGTTGCGGACGGTGACCGGACCGCCGACGGTTGGCACGGTCCCGGTCAAACTGTTGTGCCCGAGGTACACGTACGACAGGTTCAGGTCCACGTTCTTAGCAAACCGATACGAACCACCCGTTGCGATGTTGTATTTCTGAATCAGCGGACTGATGACGTTTTTCGGAACGTCGCTTTCGTGAATCGGTGGTTGGTTGAAGTTGATCCCACACCGCAGGTGCAGTCGATCGCCCATTTTCTTCTGCACACCGAATGCGGCCGCGAACAGATTGCTCCATCCGAGTTCACTGAACCCGTCCGCATCGTCGTAGCCGATATAGCGGAAGTCCGCCGCAAACGTCCAGTCTTCCCAACCGGTGTACGCCGTTCCCAACGAAAAGATCATCGGCAGGTCGAGGTCAAACTTCACCAAGCCGCTCGGCGTGAAGAACCGGAACGTTTCCATCCACTGCGTGCTGCGGAAACTCGCGCCGAAGTGAAAATGGTTGTCAGTGATGTAGTAAATCCCCGTTTGGAATCCGATCCCCCAATGCTTTCGGTTGCCCTGCGACGTTTCCGCCGTCGGAGTGATCACCGAGGGACCGATCGGATCGAAACCGACCTCGCCGAGCGTTACCAAGGGGGCGAAACCGATCGACAGTTTTTCGTTGACCAAGAACGAAACCGTTGGTGCGATCTGCAAAAACTCCGACATCGCGTAGGCGGGGTTGCCACCGAGAATTGGATTTCCCGCGGGCTGGTTATTCACGAACCCGGCCACACCGGCCAATCCCAGGCCGACCGTCCAACGTGAGTCTTCGCTCATCCGGTGCACCCAACCGATCGACGGGACCGCGGCGGCGCCGGCATCTCCCTCGGTGCCTCCGCCGAGACTCGACGTCAACTCCACATCGGCCAACAACAGCTCGACGCCGAAGCCAACCTCATTGTTAGCCAGCCCCGAGATCGAAGCCGGGTTCCACGCCAAAGCTCCGACCGCGTCGAGCGGAGCGGCGGTTCCGGCACCGGCCATCGAGCGGTTCACCGGCCCGACCCCGGTCAGATACACCCCCTGACCACGGGCCGTCTCGGGCAGGATACCCGCGACCAGCAACACCCCACACGTCAGTAACAATAAAAAGGAAGGTCGAAATGATGTCGACACGGAAGTCCCTCCTGGACGGAGTCTGCAATCAAGCCCCTGCGTACAATCCATTGTCCACAGCCCGTCACAACGGTTGCAACGGTTGTGGGCAATCACACTCAGGTAGGGATTGCACCACTAGAATTGATGAATCGTCCTGAACGGACCGCGTTCAACGTCATTAACGTAAAATCTGTTCCCGTGAACAAATTTCTCGCCGTCTAATCGTTGCAGGCGTTACAACCGGACTACACCGAATGCACGCAAACTCACCATTCCGCGTGACTCACTTCACCGCGTAGATATCAAAGAGCATCTTCGACTCGCCGGCAAAGTCGACATGCGCCTCGCCAACACCGATACAGGCGAGTCGATTGAGCCACAGGTATTTCTCAGCCGCAACGTGGAACCGTGGAAAAATACGGAGTGCCGTCCCCGGCACCGGCGCACGGCCCGCCATGAATTCCTCAAACCCGTTCTCGCCTAGATCCGCCATGCCGTGGTAGTGCACGTTCAAAAGAGCTTCATCATCGGTTCGAATCGTTAGACGAACGTCGACCTCCGCGATGCCGTCACTCCGCATCAACAACCAATCACCACCGGCCGGCAAGATCGTGCCTTGCACCTTCTCGCCGGTAACCTCGCCACCGGTCAGGTTGAAGTTCACACGCACTCCACCGGCAACCGGCCCGACAATTTCAGGACCACCAATTGTGGCGGCGTATGAGAACAAATGCTCCATTTTGTAATCGATCATGTTGGAATCCCTATTCAATGAGTAAACGACTTCAATAAATAAACAAAGACGAGACCAGATTGTCCGGCTTTGACGAACAACCACGCAACCAAAGTAGCGGGCGGCGGATAATTAAACGCGAGCATTTCCTTCTCTGATACCTCTTGCGTCAATGCCGCATTCCCTACAGCCAAACTGGCTTTATTGGCTAAACGGCGATCTAGCCAAACAACCTTCACGGCCAAACAGTGCGACCGAGTCGCAGTTCGCTGTCGACGGTCATCGTAACGGCCGCGAGGCAGCTTTGCGTGTTGGACTGCATCCCCATATCCGCCACGATCGGATGGCTTTCGAATTCGCACGCGGTGAGTTGATAGTCGCCGGGTAAGATTCCCGCGCTATGGAACGCTTTGATCTTCAATGGTGCTTCCACGATTGATTGGAAACACGCTTCCTCTCGCCGGTCCACTTTCGCGAACTGTTTTAAGAACGTGAACGCAATGGTCTGATTCGCCAACATCTGCCAGGCTTCCGCGATCAAACCGAGCCCCGGCAATGTGATCTCTCTGTCTTCGCCGTGTTCCTGCTGTCCACCTTCCTGCTGTCCCACCAACGGCTGCAGAAATGCCTCCATCACACCCGCGAAGTTGTTCAGAGATGTCGTGGGCGACGCGAACACCTCCTGATCCTGACGCCTTACTTCGAGCAGCGTGCCGGTTTGTGTGACCGCGGAGGTGCCGAAGGTTTCAACGTACTGCGATTCGACTCGGTACAGCGCCGGATCGTTTTGCGACTGCGGCACGGTGATCGTTGCGTCTTGCTTTGGGAACCCATACGCTTCTCTGCCGGAGACCGTCGCCCACGAGTTGTTGACGAAGACGTAAGGGAAGAACCACGAGATTCGTTCGACCACTTCGATCGGCCCAACCTTTTTCAACTTCGCCACGGGAAACGTCAGGTTGATGTCCTTTTCAGGCGAGCTGAACTCGTTGGCTTCACCAGGGTTGACGCGGATTGTCGGGAAGTCAGCAACCATCACAACGAAACCGGGCAACAAAGGACGATACACCGATCGACCACCCAACGGTGCATTAAGCGATTGGTCGCACAAACGCTGTAACGCCGCTCGGGTCGACTTCACCGCGAACCCGGTAAGGCTGACGTTCGGGAAATCATAGGCACCAGGGAATGCCGTTTCGCCGCCCCGAATGATGTACCGTGGTCCAGAAATTCCTGCGGGGGTTCTGCGTTGGTTGCTGTGCTCGATGACCGCGGACGCGGCATCCAATCCGGACATCACCGCCGCCTCTACGCAACCGACATTCAACGCGTTATAGGTCCACGTGCCCGCGAGAACCAAATTGCCATAACCGCTCTCGCCTGGACGGAGCCGATATTTCGTCGATCCTTTCAGCGACAATACGTAACGTTCCGTCGGGGCGATGTTGGCTCGAAAATACTGCGCGTCGAATCGCGCCTCGCCTGCCGCTCCGGATGAATCCACCAACACGTCCCAATTCAACGCGTTTGGATTTCCAGGCTGAGCCGCGTTGGGCCAAAACGGACGGATGTGCTCGGTCAGGATCACTTTCGAATTTGCTTTGGCACACGCGGTTTCCTGCTCAACGAAATCACACCGGTTCGGCGGCGGCAGAGGAGGAATCGTGTCGTTGTCCTTCATCGCACCGCAGAAATAGGCAATGCTCTTCACGTTCTGTGACGCCGGCCATGTTTCGGCAGGAATGACCTGCGTCATGTCCGCCCAAGTGTCGAGCGGCGGTACGTATGCCCCCACCAACGCTTGCTCGCGCGGCGGCGTTTCGCCCGCCCCCGGCGCCGGATACCAAGGCTCCCACCCCATGTCGTTGGTCGTTTCGTTGAACCAGAACTGACACGCCTGCGTTTGCACCGTTTTGACATGGTCCACCATGTCTTTCCAACGGCTGTCGTTCTCGATCAACTCACCCGCGATGTGCGGTATCGCTCCGATCGAAATGCCGAGCACGATTTGGTCGAAGTCTTCGCCCATAGTCAACGTTTTCTGCTGTACCGGTTCGGGCGGACACCACGCCGATTCGGGATTGAGGCCACCGTCAATCCAATCTTGGCCCTGTTCGATTTGGTCATACAACGGCGTGCTCGGCCAGCACGGACAATCGTGAACCCACACCAAAGGATCATAAACACCATGGCAACTCGGTTTGAGCGTGCCCTGGACGTCCATTTCGATCTCTGAGATTTCCGAGCGATCGTCGCTGAGTTTGAGATTGCGAACCTTGTGGAAAAATTCGAACTTGACCCCTTTTTCCTTGAGGACGAGATACAGCGGCGAGAAGACGATATCTCCCATGCCGGATTCCATCTTCCACAACAGCGCGTCTTTGTACGTCAGCAGAATTCGGGCAAACGCGCGAGTGCATGATCCGGCGGCAAAGTTGGGACGTTCTGTGTCACCACCTTCGTAGGCAAACACGAGCGAATACGCGGCGTTTACCGGCGCAGAATCCGACGAGTGACAATCGTTTCGTTTGAGCCATTCGCGAAAGTCATATTGGTCAATCTCATCCCAACCACCTTGCAGCACGCCGTCGCTTATCATTCCTCGCATCACCGCGGTGCCGATATCGAGCGTGATAAACAGCCGCCGCAGCTCGGTATGATCGGACAGGACACCGTCGAGGAGGCCTTCGATCTGATCACGCAGTTTGGTCAACAGCCAAGTGAGCAAATTGTATTGGTGCACGGAGTGGTTGCGCGAGTCGTCGCTCAATTGCTCCATCACTCCGTCGGCCAAATGCAGCAAACTGACTCCGGAACGCTCGCCCATTTCGAGCAGCATAGAATCGACACTGCGCAGTTCCGCCCTCACCCACCCTTCAAATTCCGCCGGTCTTGCTTCGGTTTGCGATCGGAACTCAGGAAGATCGAAATTCCCGACGAAGTCATCGAACAAACGCCTCAACCATTTGGCGAGCGTTTTCATTAGCGTCCATGGCGTCCAAAGAGTGTTCTCCGTTCCGAGTTCTTCGTCGTTGCGTGGGAAATGATTGGTCCACGGATGCCACGATCCTTCCGCATCCTCCATCACGCTGACCATGTTCAGCGGTTTGAACGCCGGTTGATCGCCGTTGACGGATTGGTAAGGCGAGTTGGGCGCGAGTTGTCGTTGATGTAACTCCGCATAGGTGTCCTTCATCATCCGGAAGGCGTTGTTGTAGAAGCCAAACCAGATATGCAGCCCGTGCTCTTCGATCCGATTGCCCATGCCGGGTTGCTGGTTGCGCCCGCTGGCTCCCTTCCCTCCGAGTCGCCAGCCGACTTGATAGACCGTGATGTCAAACTTGTCTTGCCAATCCGGCGTCTGCGTGATCCCGTAAACGGTACTCAGGGCTCCCAAGCCTCCACCCAAAACGGCGATTTTCTGCTTTCCCATCCGGTCTCTCCCAAACTAAGGTTTGTTGGCAATCGCAAGAGCGCGTGTCACCCGTTAGCCGGCCGGTGGACTGGAGGCGAGGTGGCAGGACGCAGTCAAACCGAATCCAAATTCCACGCACGTCGATGTCAGGTGCAGGCGACGAGACAAGGCCCCAGCATAGAGCATCCAGCCCTCGTCATGGGGGAAACCGAACCGTTTCATCAAGCGGGTTCAAATTTTCGGGAATGCCGGCGTGTACGCCGTGATCATCGCGAGTGGATCTTGCACGCCGACGGACTTCATCCAATCGATCGCTTCGGTTTGATGCATTTCGCCACCACCGTCGCCGAGCAGTTGCCCGTATCGGAATCTCGCCGCGGATGCGAACAGATTCATGCCTAACGATTCGAGAAGCTCGGTGGCTTGGCCGAGCTGCGAGATGGCCCGCGACCGGTCTCCGTCGAGATGACTCAGGGCGGCACGCAGCGGCGTGGCCATCGCCACCGAATAAGGAATCTTCTTTCGTTCCATCTTTCGAAGGCACGTTTTTGCATCCCGCAACAGTCCGGAATCTTGCCGCTGATGAGCGTAACTGCCCAGCGCACCGCGTATTCGGAGTTCCGGCAACACGACCGAGCAAATCTGAGCTTGGAGGATCAAACTGCGTTTCAGGTCACCCCACTCGTTGACCATTCGGGCGTGTGCCTTGTCGTATTCGCCTGCATACAGATGAACGCTCGCGCCGCCCATCAGCGCGGTCATGTTCTGAATGTTGTATTCCTTGCGAGACCATTTCGAGAGCGACTCGGCGACGCTCTCGCGTGCCGCCCCAACGTCCCCGGCGGTCAGGTGAGCCAACGGTGTCATGTAAGAGTGCAGGTTGGCGGCCGTGGATAAGTCTCCCCGATCGAGAACATCCTCGAGGATCTCCGCCGATCGTTCCGCCATCTCGCCGAACCGCCCTTCCCACGACATACACCAAAGTTGGTAGGTCGCCGCCTGACCGAGTTCCCACGACGTCCCGGTGCAACGGTCTTTCAAAATGGAAATCGCCCGAGCACACCGGGAACTGCCTACCGGCCATCGTCCGGTAAGAAACCCGCATGCTCCTTCGGCGAGTTCCACCATCGCGTTGATATAAGGCAGTTTCAACTCGGCGGCGATCTCGGTCGCCTGATCGATCAAGCGACGCGAATAACGCATCGCACCGATCCCATCGTGAGCGTTGTAGACAGCCTCCCAACACATCGCGCGGGCGATACTGAATTGATCCCCACTTCGCAGAGCGAGCAACAGGTTCAATGTTTGAAACGCCGGGGACACAACAATGTTCTTTGTCCCCATTCCTGCCGACGCCGACCACGTCACGTTCAGTCGCGCTTTTTCCGCCGCGTCGATCGCCGCCTCCGGTCGATAGCGAGTCCCTCGCATTCGCAGTTTCAACCGCCGCATCAATAACTGCACAAGCGCGTGTTTTTGAGACCGGGGCAATTGCATCCCGACACGTTTGAGCACCCGAGCGAGAACCTCACGGCCTTCATCGAGGTGACCTCCCGCACAAAGTTGATACGCCGCCTTGCGTTCCAAGTCGATGCGTGTCACCCCATCGGTGAGTTCTGCGGCGATCAAGTACTGACTCGCCGTCGGGTGCGGTCGTCCGGCGTTGGCAAGCGTATCGCCGTACTTGGTATACAGCGAACAGGCCGCGTCCCCTTTCGGCGCACGCGTCGTTAACGACAACCGATACAAATTCGCCGCCCGATCGAACGCGAGCGCCCGGGCCGATTCGTCGGCAGCCGACGCGTAATACTACGCCGCCTCTTCGTATTGATCCGATTTGTGCAGGTGAATCGCGATCGTCTCGGTATCGGCGTGTTCGACCTGTCGCAAGGTCCTCGCCAACGAGGCGTGACAGTTCTTGCGTTCCAAACTCGACAGGTGCAGTACCACGCTCTCGCGAATCCGATCATGGAACGCCTCGACTTGGTCGATCAAACGTGGCCCAGTGCTGCGGATCAATCTCCCGCCGCGAAGATCACGCAAAGACTCGATCAACGGCACGTCTGCCCCGCACGCGTGATGAGCATCCCGGATCGGAATCGGTTGGCCGGCAACGGAAATGATCCCGAGCAGCCGGCGTGACGACTCCGGCAAACTCTGTATCCGCTTCCAAAGAACTTCGTCGAGGTTGAGTTTGATTGCACCGGGCTTCACCTCACCGCCCGAATTCACATGGTTGATCAATTCGTAAACGAACAGCGGACTGCCGTGCGATTCCTCGACGATCCAATCCACCGCCGCGCGACTCGCCGGCGATGCGTCACGCAACAACTCTTCGACGAGCGAACGGGACTCGGATGCCGTTAAATCCTCGACCGGCAAGACCGTCTGACGAATCTGTGGATTCAGGTGCTCATCAAGCGCAATCAAGCAAGGACTCGAGACGATGTACTCGCTGCGGTAACTCAGCACGACGAGCATCTTTGCCGAGCCACTCGGTTGCAGCAGCTCGGCGAGCAAATTCGCGCTATCGACATCTCCCCATTGCAGGTCATCAATCGACAAGATGAGGTGACACCGCCCTGCGATCTCACGCAGCAACATCGCCAACGAGCCGAACGCTTTCCGTCGCAGTTCGCGCAAATCCGGAAGATCTGCCGCCGATGCGTCGGCTTGTTTGACCGCCGGCACACGTTGCAGCACCGGAAAGATCCTGGCCAACGCCGCGATCGACTCCGGCATCAATGAACTGACTTCGTCGTCAGGCAACTGAATCAGGTAACGGGCGAGAGCATCGATCAAACTGTCGACGGCTTTGTAGGGTACCGACTCTTGTTCATAACATCGGCCCGAAAGCACAACGGTCTCCGGCGCGAACTGCACACGGTCGAGAAAGTGCTGAACCAATGCGGACTTCCCCGCCCCAGACCGGCCGTGCACCCGAACCACGGTCGTCGCGCCGTGTTCTAGCTCACGATACGCGTTGTTGAGTATTTTGAGATGCTCGACCCGGCCGACAAACGGCAACTCAAACGACGCAACCGCATCCGCCGTCAGGGTGACGGTCTCCTCGGACCGCGACAAACGCGACGCGATCTCGCTGCCCGAAGGTCGCTCCTCCGGGTCACGACGTAACAGATCAATGCATAACTGGTTCAGATCTTCGGGAACGTTGGCAACCCAATCCGAAGGAGCCGGCGCGTCGCGGACCTGTTTGTTTTTCAACACCGAGCTTCGCGTCCCGTCGAACGGCAATCGGCCGGTGATGGCCTGGAACAGCATCACGCCGACCGCGTACCAGTCGCTGCTCGTCGTCAGCCGTTTCGCCGCCGCTTGTTCGGGCGCCATGTACTTTGCCGTCCCGGTGACACGCCCACTCGTGGATTGGTGCGACGGATTGATTGCCGGATGCGCCGGATCGGAATCTTTCGCGTCCTTCGCCTCGGGCGGATGATCGTTCGACAACTCCGCCACCAACCCGAAATCCAACAAGACCACACGACCGGTTGAGCGGACGAAAACGTTCGCCGGTTTTAAATCGCGATGCAACTTGCCGGCATCATGCAACGCCCGCACGCCCTCGACGAGTTGCCTCATCGATGCCCGAATTCGGTCGTAAACTCCTTCGGACAGGTCAACGGAATTGTCCGTCGCTAGATCGCCGCCTTCCTCCGTCGATGTCATTTCGGAATTACCCTGACCATCGGACCGTGTGTTTCCGCTCGACTCCGTTTGTTGGTGGTTGGACTGAGTGTCGTCGTGCCCGGTAGCCGTGTCTTCGCTGTTCGGCGAAGTCAGGTTTTGGCGATCGGTGGCGGCGATGTTAGTTTGCGGCCCATTCTCAGTCGAAACCGTCCCATCACCCAGCGAAATTGGACCGTCGTACTGGTCGGTCGCCAACAGATCCGCGTTCTTGATCGCGCGAACGTGGGTGTAGAAATCGACCGCGTCTTCGGCCAACTCCATCGTGAAGAACCAGTGCTCGCCGTCGGAGACTAATTCGTAGAGCGGCAGGAGATTGGGATGAACGATCTCGGTTAGCGACCGAAACTCGTTCTTGAACTGGTAGAGCGAAGACGCGTCGAGCTCACGGATTGTCTTCAATGCGACAAAAATATCGCGTTCCCGGTCGTAGGCTTTGTACACGACGCCCATTCCGCCGCGACCGATCACGCCCTTCAATTCATACCGGTGCGTTCCGAGAAACTCATTCACAGGGAGCATGAATCAACAAAACAGTCGGCAGAAAGGAAAGCGGAGGTAAATCTCCGTTTAGCACTACAATATCCTAGCCCCCTGAACGATCCATCATAGCCCCCCGTCGGCCAACGGATTGTCGCAAACCGGAATAATTGCCCGCTTTTTCCGTAATCCATCGACACTATCCCAAACGATTGCTGCTGATTGCCGCAATGCCCTGCACAGCCCTGGGTTTCCCTTGACCCCGGTCGCTCCTGATTTGTAAAGGAGAAAGACCATCGGGCAGATCGGCCCGGATGTTTCCCAGCAAGAACGGATTCTCAGCGGTATCAATCACATGAAGCGTCAGCTAATCAATTTCAGATGCGTGTTCGCACTCGGCGTGTTCGCACTCGTCATGGTCACCAACCAAGTCGGCTGCAGCAAACAAGAAACAGCCCAAACCGCTGACGCGAACACCACTTCGAGTCCAGCAGGCCCATCGGCGCCGCAGGCAGCGGAAGCCGAGGCCGTCGTCAGCCATTTCCTCGATCGAATCCGACGTGGCGGCGAAAACCACAACGCGATGGCGTTGCTGACCGAGCAAGCCCAACGTGAACTCAATCGGATCGGCCAGGTCGTCCAACCGATCGGATCGCCCGACGCTCATTTTCAAATCACCCGCAGCACTCCCATGCCGGTCGACGAAAGCGTTGCCGGAACCGGTTTCCAAGGTCGCCTCGTCCACTGCATCTGGACCGAACCGGCTCCTTTGGACGCCCAAGGCCAAGCGATATCGGCTCCGCAGAGCTATCAAGTCGTCTGGTCCGTTGTCAAAGAACAAGCCGACTGGAAAATCTCCGGCCTCGTTCTCGAGATGAGCCCAAGTGAGCCACCATTGGTGCTCGATTTCGAAAATGGTGAGCACATGGCAAAAATCCTCGGCGGGCAACCAGCCGAGCAAACCGCCACCTCGCCGGCACCGGCCGACACCAACACCGTGCGATAGTCCAGCCGAGCAGGGCGGTTGGCGAGCTGAATCGCACCGCGAACATTGCCCGTCCGCGAGACAAACTTCTTTAAGCTGCGCTCTCGCGGGAGACGCCACTGGCGATCGCACGACCGTGCCATCGGCCTCCCGATTCGTTCCCGACATCGCGAAGACAACGCAGCGAAGGCCTCGTAGCTAAGGCCTCGCAGCGAAGGCCTGCGAATCAACGGTAATTCAATCGAGGCCTCATCCGGAACGAACGGACAGGATCGCCCCTCTCCACACGCCACAACGACGCACCCCCCCCCTTTACACTCGTCCTCGAGACCCAAACCCGGCATCGAGGTGGGTGTTCCTTTTCGGATTGCGTCCCTTTCTTCGAGGCACTGCAAAGACGTTCATCTCCTGCGAACGGCGTTGCATCGTTTGAAAACCGGCCGAAGTTGGTCCTCGACACGCACGCGAGGCTACGCAGAGTTGCCTATTTAGGCTGTTTGGGCAATTGACAACGGTGGCGCTGAAGTTACTGTAGGCGGGCAATAAGAACAGAGTGGATGTGGTTTCCAATCCGGTTCCCACGATTCCTTGGTGAATCACCTGTTCCTCCGTGGCCCTGATCGCAGCGTGTGGTTGGGGCGGTGACAAGATTTTCAGAAGTGCTCGATAGCATTTCAACAGTTTAGTGTGCGAACTCAGATCGCACCGAACACTCCGAACCTTTTGGGAGAACTTAGATGACTCGGAATTTGGTGAAAGGAACGGCCGCCCTCGCGTTGGTCTTGGCCGCCTCTTTGACATTGAGCGCACCGGTACAAGCTGGTGGTTTGTTCAAGAAACTTTTCGCGAAGAACAACTGCTGCGAACCAACCCGCTGCGGCGGTGGTGGCTTGTTTGCAAAACTGCGTGCGATGAAAGCAGACGATTGCTGCGAGCCTTGCTGTGAACCAGCTCCTTGCTGCGAACCAGCACCAGAACCATGCTGTGCCCCAGCCCCTGAGCCATGCTGCGAACCAGCACCTGCTCCTTGCTGCGAGCCAGCACCCGAGCCATGCTGCGAGCCTGCTCCTGTCGTCGAAGCTCCTTGCTGTGGCGAAGTTGAAGCGGCTCCTGTCGTGGAAGCTCCTTGCTGCGGTGGCGACGCCCCAGTCGTCGAAGCCGCTCCTGTCGAAATGGGCGAATCGGTCAGCAGCGAAGGTTTCGACCTCGCTCCCGGCGAAACCCTCGTTCCTGGTAGCGTGACCACCGCGACTGCTGCCGAAGCAGCAACGGAAGCTCCAGCCGAAGCTCCTGCTGCGGAAGCACCACCTGCACCGACCGCAGACGCCGCTGCCGACGCCGTCCCTAGCAGCAGCGACGAAGAAGCCGCACCACCGGCTCCTCCAGCCCCAACGCCAGACGCCGCTACCGACATCTAGTCGACGTCCGTCGCGAAAATGACCTGACCGATCTCCGCAGCGGTGTCGCGAAGACAACGTTCGGTTCAGGCGCCCTTAGCCGGTCGCCGATCTCGCACGGTCATTTGCCTCCAACAAAACCTCGCCCGATCGTTTCGGACGAGGTTTTTTTGTGCGCGCAGGTCGCGTGCCGTGGCATGCCCCGTCTGCATGCCCCGCCTGCATATGCCCTGTCTGCGATCCAGTGCCCCGTCCGCGACCCCAGGGCAAGATTTGTGGTTCAGGGTTAACAGAAAGAGTCACCGCTGGACGCTCGAAACGGAATCAGAAAACCGGTAAACAACTCAGAACGGGCGATGCCCCAAGTGTCCTGCAATTGTCAACAATGATAGCCTCCCAATCTGCAAACTATTTTGGGACGTCGCGGCCTTGCGAAGTACTGCCGCCGAGCCTGCGAAACCATTCCCGCTAAGTGACCGTTTTCGGTTTCCGCCCGACAACCAGGGCCAGCACAAACGCCACGGCGGCGACCGCGAGGTAGACCATTGTTTTCTGTCCCCAGGCTTGTTTGCGTAACTCGATGGTGCGGTATTCCAGCGGACTCGGAATATCGACCCCGTACTTGGTGATGTCCTCAAACTCGCGAATCATCTGCGCCGAACTGGCGTCCTGATAACTCTCTTCGAGCAGCTCCAGGTGCTTCTCCGTCGTCAGTGGGACGTCGATATTGGACCAGTTCACGCCGCAAAACGCGGCACCGAGGAGGCATAAGAGACATACCAGCCCGAGGGCCGCAAACGCGAACGACCGACCACCCGACAGCCCACCGGAAGACGACGCCGCGGGCGCCGCTTTGTTGTCCTCCACCGGCGGCAGCTTTCTCAGTTCGCCTAGTTTCGGAACGGCGATCATTTGTCCGCACCCACTGCACGCAATTTCACCGCCCGCCTTCGCCGTGGAAACCTCGTTGATCGCCTCGCACTGGGGGCATGTCAATTGATACATCGTCGAACCTGAACAAAAGGAAGAATAGAGCTGTAATGAAGGGTGGCGATGCTAGTCGGAGGCGACTGTCCCCCCCGGAAACGCTCACAAATCATATGACGCACGGGTAGACCGAAAACTCTGACAGACTAACATTGCGATGTGCTGAGGTTAACACACGACCGGTCGCTCCCGTCAGGTGCTCGCGAGGCGAACACTTGACCGGACATTCAACGATGATTCGCGACAACCACCACAACGAACTGTAGTTCGTCTTCGCAACCCGAGCGGATTGGGTTCGCGGCACCCACAGGTGCGTGGTTCCTCGGTAGAGCCAGGATGGTGCTCGAAGATCGTTTGCCAACAAAGCCTAATCGGTGAGCAGAGCTTTTCGCCAGAGTGTTGAAAACAATGCTGATGCGTTGAAAACATTGCTGGTGTGTTGAAAACACTGCTGACGGGGCCAACCACTTCGGAGGCACCAACCACACAACGTGGCTGCGGGCTGATGGGGTTGAAAGGGCATGAGGGCTACGTAAAGGCAAAAGGTCGTCGAGCTGAAAAGGCACTCGAGTTACTTCGAAATGATTCGAGAAGCAGGTCGTTATTCTCCGTTTACCTTGTTTCACCCTAGCAGCTTTCCAACGGGCTACCATTGCAGGATACCGAAGGAAAAGTTCCCGAAGGCGACACGGTTGACAGAACCGGGGATTCCAGCCAATCGGAATGTTTTTCCAATTGAGGATGCCATTCCAGCGGACCGCCTAACGGGTGCTAGATTGAAGGTACCCGAAGACTGATCCGCAAGACGTAGTTGAAATTTTACGGGCAACATTTCAGCGTTGAACAGGTTCCCTTCGCACAGGCGTACAAACTCTGACAACGTGACTCGTTTTGACGTTTCGTCGAATTACACTCGGGCTCGAATTCCCCGCACTTAGAAAACACCCGCACTAAGAAAACAACAGTCGAGTCATTTTCGGATGGCTCGAAACCACGGTGACCAACGCCCAGGTGGAACCCTGGTTCGCTGCTCACCGGCGATAAGCAACAGACACACAACCTTGAAGGAGTTGATACTTTGTTCGATCCGATGATGGATGATTTTGACGACGTTTCGGCAACCAATACCGATGTCGTCACAGGCGGTTTCCGTAAACTTCCCGTTGATGACAACGAGGACGATACGGGCGTCAGCGTTGCTGACGTCAGCGACGGTCAGGTGCAATTGGAAAGCCCTGACGAGCTGATTGCGATTGACGAATCGGAAACATGGTCGGACGATCCAGTTCGGATGTACCTGACGCAAATGGGCGAGATCCCGTTGCTGACCCGTCGTGAAGAAATCGAACTGGCCAAACGGATCGAAGAAACACGCCGCCGTTTCCGCACCAAACTGCTCGAGAACCACTACGTCCTCGTCGAAGCCTACAAGACCCTCAAGAAAGTCTACCGAGGCCAACTGCCGTTCGACCGTACCGTTCAGGTCAGTGTCACCGACCGACTCGAGAAAGAACAAATCGTCGGCCGCCTCCCGCACAACCTCCGTACCCTGCAAACGCTCCTGAGCCGCAACCGCCACGACTGGAAGGTTGCGATGAGCAAGAGCACGCCGGCACGTCGCCGCGCCGAAGCATGGCGGGCACTCGCACGTCGCCGTCGCCGCGCCGTTCGCCTGGTCGAAGAACTCGGCCTGCGTACCCAGCGGATCGAAACCCGGATCGCGATGCTCGAGAAGTTCTCTCGCCGCCTCGACGAAATCGACGCACTCATCCGTGACCAAAAACGCACCAAACACGGCCGCGAAGTCCGCGATCAACTGCTGCACGAACGTCGCCAAATCCTAACCGCCTGCCAAGAAACCCCAACATCGCTGCGAAACCGCTGCCAAATGCTCGGCCGCGTCTACAGCGAATACCAACAGGCAAAACGCGAACTGAGCGAAGGGAACCTCCGCTTGGTCGTTTCGATCGCGAAGAAGTACCGCAACCGCGGACTCTCGTTCCTCGACCTGATCCAGGAAGGCAACGCCGGACTGATGCGAGCGGTCGACAAGTTCGAATACCGTCGCGGTTTCAAGTTCTGCACGTACGCGACATGGTGGATTCGCCAAGCGATCACCCGCGCCGTCGCTGACCAAAGCCGTACGATTCGGATTCCGGTCCACATGGTCGAAACCATGAGCCGTGTCCGCAACGTCGCTCGTGCTTTGCTGCAAGAACTCGGACGCGAACCGTCGATCGAGGAAACCGCTCGTCGCGCCGACGTGACGATCGAAGAAGCTCGCCGCGTCCTGACGATGAGCCGCTTCCCGATCTCGCTCGACCGCCCGGTCGGAAACAGCGAAGACAGCCAGTTCGGCGACTTGCTGCCCGACGGAACCGCCGAAAGCCCGCAAATCGGTGCGACCCAGGAAATGCTCCGCCAACGAATCACCGGCGTGCTGAAATCACTCTCCTACCGCGAACGCGAAATCATCAAATTGCGTTACGGTCTCGGGGACGGCTACAGCTATACGCTCGAAGAAGTCGGACACATCTTCAAGGTCACCCGCGAGCGGATCCGACAAATCGAAGCCAAAGCGGTTCGCAAGCTTCAACAACCTAGCCGCAGCCAGGACTTGGTTGGATTCCTGGACTAATGCCATCGGTTGGCGAAGTCCTACAACAAGGCTGGCAAATCCATCAAAGTGGAAACGTTCCCGCCGCGATGCAACTGTATCGCGGTGTCCTTGAGCAGATCCCGGATTCTGCCGAAGCCTGGGTGTACCTCGGGATCGCACAGTTCGATCTGCGAGACTTTCAAGGCTCGATCGACTCTTATCGACGAGCCCTGGCGATCAAAAGCCAGTTCCCGATCGCGTGGAACAATCTCGGTAACTCGCTCCGAATGATCGGAGAGATCGACGAGGCGGAAACTTGCTTCGCCAGAGCCCTCGAGCAACAACCGGGATATCTCTCCGCGCTGAAGAACCGCGGAACCCTGTGGGTATGGAACGGCGACGTCCAACGCGGCCTGCAGTGGTACGACCAAGGGCTCACGATCGATCCCAACAACGCGGAACTGCACCGCAACCTCGGCGTCATCTCTCTCCTGATGGGTGATTACGATCGCGGGTTCCAAGAGTTCCGATGGCGTTGGCGGATGCCCGGCGTCGGCAGACCTGCGATCGCCGAAGCATGGAGGGCCGCCGGAATTCACGTCCCGATCTGGACCGGCGAACCGCTCGATGGCCGAGTCGTGGTGATCTACCCTGAACAAGGTCTCGGCGACGCCATCCACTTCATCCGAGTCGCATCGGCCCTCAAAGCGAGCGGCGCGACTGTCATTGTTGTCTGCAGCGAAAAACTGATCCCGCTATTCTCAACGGTCCCGGGTGTCGACGAATTCGTTGCCGACGCCACCCCCACATCAAATCACGGCGACGTAATGTCTGCGGGCATGTCGATGCTGCACGGCAACGTCACTCAAGCCAATTTCCAAGGTTCATTTATCGAAATCCTGGACGCTCTGTACCAACGTGACCGAGCGATGTTCTTCGGCGATTCCTCGTTCGCGAGCGTCGCGGCGGACTCAGGAACGGCGAGTACAGGAACGGAGAACTCAGTGCGGGGCAAGATCGATGGCTATCTGCACGTATCGGATGAACTGATCAATCAGTGGCGTGACTGGCTCACTTCAAAACGCGAACCGACTAGCACCGACTCCTCGCGAAAACCACTCATCGGGATCAACTGGCAAGGCAACCGAGAACATCACGCGGACGTTTACCGCAGCATCGCGCTGGAAGAACTGCGTCCGATTGTTGAAGGAGGTGAGTTCGACATCGTGAACATGCAGTTCGGCCACGGCATCGAACAACTCGACCAAGTCGACTTCGCCGACTCGAACATTCGATTGCCAGATACGCTCGATCAAACCGGCGGTCAATTCATGGACACCGCCGCAGTCTTGTGTAACCTCGACGCACTGGTAACGACCGATACCGCGATCGCCCACCTCGCCGGAGCGTTGGGCGTTCGCACGCACCTGCTGCTGGGCAAAGTCCCCGATTGGCGATGGCTAATGGAAGGCGACTCGACGCCATGGTACCCAAACACCGTCATCAGTCGACAAACCGAATTCGGCAACTGGAACGAGCCCATAAATAGGATCAGAAATCATTTACTCGCCTAGCGAGAGCGTCCTTCTGACCACAACAAGCTCTCTCCCCGTAGCGAACGCCGCCAAGACATTCGGCGACTTAGCACTGTTGAAGTTCCGCAAAGTCACCGATCACTCCGTGTTGCAAGCGAAGCTCCGATCACGGAGTGATCGGTAACATTTATTAAAACAACCGCCCGCCGCAACTCTTGGCGAGTTTCGCTACCTCAGTGAAATTTGAATCTTGATGCAAATTGCCTACGGCGGAAAACGCAAACGAGGCATTCGCTGATTGAGAGAATGCCTCGTGCGTTGAGATTGCTTCGAAGAAAGGCGAGAACTAGGCGGCCTTGAGCGGACGATGCTCGGCGGCGTATTCCACCCACTCGGTGACTTCTTCAAGGTCGGGCAGTTTGCCACCACGAGCGATACGTTTGCCTTCGCTCGAATGTGCAATCGATTCCACGATCGCAAACAACGAAACCGGATCACTCACCGCGAGCTCTTCGGCAGTCGTCACGCCGGCCGCGACGAGGAACTGAGCGTCGTGGCCACGCATCATCGGAACGCGGCAGACAAGGGTCGCTTGCTGTTGCCATTCGATCACGGTCGACGCATCAACTCGGCGATGCTGCAGTCCCGCGACCACTTCATCCGCGTCGGCTTTCAACAAGTCATCCACGGTGTAGATGCCGATCTTGTTCAATCGCTCCGCCATCCGCGGTCCGATCGAAGGTGCATCGACAACGTCGCTCGACCGTTCGAGATAAAACTTCAACACACGTTCAGTTGATTCGGTGGTTTCACTCGACCGTGCACTGCCACTGCCGCTTGCGCGACCGTTACTGCGGTAGCTCTCACGCTCGGTCGAAGAACTACGATAGCTCGAATCACGATCCGTTCGGTTTCCATCGGACATCAAAGTTCGAACTTCGCTACGCCGCGATTCGCGTCCTCCGGATTCGCTCCGACGACTCGAACGACTTCCGCGTTCACTTCGGCTCGAACGTTCACTGCGTCCATCTCGTTCACTGCGTCCATCACGGTTACTGCGACTCGTTCGGTCGCGATCCGTATAGGCACGCCCTGACTCTCGCTCACTGCGACTACGTGAGGAACGAACTCGCTCCGATTGACGACTCGATCGCGATGCACGCTCGCCGCTACGTCGGGACGACCGTGATGAACTGCTCGAACGCGACGAAGACGATTGGCTCGAACGACCGGATTGACTCGAGCGAGAATTGCGATCGTAGTCGCCGTCGTACTCACGGGCCAATTCGTCAATTTCGCTCGCGAGACGGTCGGCACGTCGTTCGACTTCCACCTCGTAACGCTCCTGATCGAAGTCGTCATCGGTCAGGTAGACGTCGTTGTTTTCCACATACCGTTTGGCCGATCCGTTTCGTTCCACGGTTTCGTAGGTTGACTCACCGTCTTCCCGGATCACGCGGGTACGAACACGTCGTCCGTCAACAGTTCGTGATCGCGTGTAGGTGTGAACGCTGCGGTTGGCCGATGCGATCCAACTGGTGATACGTGACAATTCGTAACTCGTGCCGGAAAGCAGAATCCGTTGGCCGCGTTCGGTCGCAAGAAACGTTTTCACACGATCAAGAAGATCAGTGGGATGAATCGCGGCCAACTGAGCAGGATCAGTGACCCCGCAACCAACGAGAACCCGTGCATCGAAACCACGCAGTTGTGGCACGCGGCACATCAACCGGCACTCAGCCTGCCAACGACGAACGGTCTTGGCGTCCACACCGGCCAAGCCGAGCGTGTCGGCGAGGCGGTTGCTGTCCTGGTTCATCAGGTGGGTAATGTGCGAGATCCCGATTCGGCGGAGACGCTGCGCGGCGACCGCGTCGATCGACGGAGCAGCATCGATTGGGCTGTCGACGGTCAAAAAGAACGGCACGTCAACATTCTCGCCGTCGCCATCGGAGTGATGTCGCGAGGTGAGACTTTGTGATACTAACGTTCCCGGTTGAACGCTGTGCGTCTCGGTAACCTCGTTCGCAACAGGGTATGTTGAACTTTGATCGGAGTAGTAATACCCGTCCCGGTACGCCGCCCCCGCAGCAGGAGCATCCGTCGCGGCGGCACAGTACGACGCCTCGTCCCGCAGCCCAGCGGTTTCTCGCCAAGCACGATCGAACTCGCGGTTGGCCGAACCGGCGTCGGTCCAATCCATCTCGCTCTTTCGACCGCCGGCAGGAAGACCGTCCACGTTGATCGTGTGGGGGCCGGTGTAGCGATCATGCCGTTCACCGTCTCGCCACATCGGACGGTGCGGATGAACGATTCGCTGTGTGTGAAGTGCGAAGGAACGTGCTCCCGACCGCTTCAGCACATCGGCGAGCGGAGCATGCTCAGTCAAAACCAAGAGCTGACGCCCTGCAGCGGCATAATCCGCGAGTGCCGATGCGATGGTGTCACCAAAAATCCCTTCCCGTGTCCAATGCTGATACGCCTCCGGTGCAGTAACCTGGTACTTGCCAGCGATTGGGTAGGCGTCTCGTCCGGCAAACAGTTCCGAGTGAGTTTCCATGACCAGCGGGATCGCCTGCCCCATCCGTCCGAGCAATTCGCCGGCGGCCATTCGGACAGCCAAACAAGCAACCGACCGTGTTGCCGCAGTCACGCTCCGCTCGTCAACATCATCGATAACAACAGCGACGCGGCGTCCTTCGGTGCGATTGCCCGGATCGAAGTCGGCGTGCCGAGCATTCATCTCGAGCGTGGTGTAAGGATCCGTCGGGGCCGGCGTCACCGTCCACCGAATCACGCGGTGACGTCCGCCTGACAGACGAACGAGCCAACGACTCGCTAATTCGGCGAGCGACGATTCCCGGCGGGCGATCGGACGGAAACGGTTCAACTCCGCAACGATCTCATCACGTCGGCGGTTCAAACGAGCGAGCTCTTCGTTGGGAACACGCACACGAACAGGACGAGCACGCAAGGTTCGGATTTGCACGTCCAAGGCAGTCAAACGTTCGTTGCAACGAGCGATTTCCTCGTCGAACGTAAAGACCTCCGAACGCAGCGACTCTGCTCGGATCGTATCCGCGTGAGCCGACCCAACCGTCCCGTAGGGTGCTGTTGCCGTGTAGTCGACACCAACTCCACGCATTCCGATCGGATAGACCGGATCGATGATCGGCAGATGACGCTGCGAGTGACGCAGCGACGCGGTCTGATCCAACACACGACGCAATTCGTTTTCGATTCCGGCGAGCTCTTCATTGGCGGCCCGTCGCTCCGCTGACCAATCGAGTTCACGACTCGAGACACCCGCAAAATCTCGCTGCCAATTGTTGTGCCGCGACGCGAGCATCTCGACCACGCGATGCCGATGCGACATCAGATAGTCGAGCGAACGAGTCAACTCGGCAATCGTGGCATCCAAACTCGACGCATTGAGGTAGTCCCGCTGACGCAGTTGCGAACGAACGCGACGCAGCGACTCTTCCATCACGCCGCCGCGTTGATTTTCATAGATCCATGTGTAGGGTTGTTCCAAACGTGACGCATCGGCCGAACCCGATGCATCAAATCGGGACAACAACCAATCGAGGTGACGAGTCGTCGCCTCCACTCGCATCGCCAGATCATCCACCGGACGCAGTGGTTGGTAGGCACGGTTATAGAAGTCGCCCCAAGGACGATCGCTGCGATATCGGTCGATCTCGCGAACAAAGTAGTCGTATCGGCGACCTTGCATCCAAGAGTCATCGAGCCATTCGTACGAGCTAACATACGGGATGTCTTGGCGGACCGACGAAGCCAACAAATTACGTAGACCACGCACGTCGGACAGGACACGACGAAGCGAAACGATCTCGCGATCGGCCTGACGAATACGGCTCTGCAATTGCTCCGCCGAGGTGTCTTGCCAGTGGCGAGGTAACGGGTATTCCAGCGAGTGCACTTCACCGCTGCGATATGGCGTGTGCCCCAGCGAAGCATGCGTAAACGATTTCGAATCCAGTTCGGCGATCCAGCGTTGCAACTCAGCGGCACGTGACCGCAGCACATCAGCACGCTGATGAAGGATTCGCAAACGAGACGTATTCGCTTCCCACGATGCCGCCGACGCGGAGGGATAGCGTGCGTCGATCGGCCCCCACGAACTCGCATAAGGAACCACAGGAGCGTGGTAGCGACCGCGGGCACGGATGGCTTCCTCTCGACGAGCAACGAGCGAATCACGCCGCCGCAGAGTCTCCTGGCGTTCGCGTGTTAAACCGGCGACCTCGACGTCGACCGACGCGTCATATTCCTGCTCAACGTGGTAACGATCATTGTAGGAGCCGAGCTTGGCGATCTCCGCCTCAACATCCGCCAACTCGCTTCGCAACTCACGGCGACGACGCTCGCCTCGGTCGCGATACGCTTCACCCTCATAGCCGTTCTCGGCGTAATGGGCAGTCTCATTTTCAAAAGGCAGTCTCGCGAGATCTTCACGGTCGAGGCCCGCCGACACACACGACGCGACCACGCGAGAAACGCTACTGACCGTTGTATCGATCATCACGCCGTCAACGATGGACTCAGGAATCCGAATCCCGCTCAGAGTCCGAGTGGCGAGCGATGCCCGGTAGTTCGACGCAGTGTGATTGGCAGCATCGGTTCGATAGCCCGACTCGCGATGCAGCGATTGAACGTGCGGTCCGTCGAACCAACCGTCGGTGTATCCGTCCCAAATGCCGGCGGTTTCGCTTCGCGGTTCGAACTCAACCGTTCGGCGTCCACCGGGCGTGCCATCTTGCTCGCGGCGGCAATGAATCCAGCCGTTTTGGTTGACCCAAACAATACGTCCGGCCGAACCGCTCAGCATCCCTCGTGGGTATTCGCGTTCGACCAAGGAGTCACGGATGAATCGGCAGATCGCGGTCTTCCCTGAACCGGGTGCCCCCAACAGAACGTTTAGGTGATGCGACAGCGGGCCCAGTTCCACTCGGCTCAACGGGCCGTGGCTGTCGATTTCGATTCGATCCAACAACATCGTGCTTACGCTCCATTCCTTGGGTGCGAGCGGCCGACGATTCAAACGGTCGACCAACTGTGGCGAAGGTTCTGAGCAGTCCTGCTCAGAGCGGGTTCCCGCGCCGAAATTATTTCCAGCGAGAACTTTAGCCGAATTAGCGATTTTCCCGAAAGACCTAATTCGTGAAACTGAAAACGATGGTCCACCAAGGCAGTTTCACGCTCTGACTGCGGAAAACGCGACACTTTTCGCAACAAGGCCGTGCTTCGCCCCCGGTGAGGCAGGTGAACAAAAATGAATTTTTTCGGAGTTTCCTGCCCGAGCCTCAACCAAACAACGACCGAGACCGCCTATCCCATCAGCCAATTCTGCGCCGCCACCACGTCACTCGATTCAAAATGCTTGATCTCTGCGGACACAAAGTGACCCGCGAGATGCTCCGCGAAATCACCGATCTTCGAATCGGTCACGATCGCGATTTTACCGATTTGTTTGTGGTGATCACGAATGAACCGAAAGTGCGCAACCATCGCACCGAGATCCTTCCATCCGGGGAACGACGGGGCGTCAATAAACAGGCCGCGAAGCCCACCGCCGGTTTCAATGAACGGATCAACCACCTCCGACAACGCCTCAAAATCGCGTTCCTCGAGCGCCCCCTCGGGACGCACGAACAAAAGAGCGGACTCCACATCGAGTTCGAAATCAATCATCAAAGCCACCTGCTAACCAGAAGGACGTCGACACTCCGGTCCAAACAAACCGGCCTCAACACCTAGCATAACGAAAACGAAACGTCGGATTCGTTTGCAGCAACAGATGGCCTGCGTTTCCTTATAGATGCAAGATGTCGTTTGCGAAGACAAAAATCATCAACGCCAACAAAGCGAGCACACCGGCGAAGGTGAGCCGCATCTCCAACGCCTCATCGAGTTTCTTGCCGCGAATCGCTTCGGCGATCAGGAACAACATGTGACCTCCGTCGAGAGCCGGGATGGGCAGGAAGTTCAAGATCGCCAAGTTCATGCTCAGCATCGTCAAGAACAGCAACTGAGCCGAGATGCCTCGTTCGGCTTCATAGCTGGCCATTTGTGCGATCCGAATCGGGCCGCCGAGGAATTTGGCTTGGACTTTGCCCGAAACCAACATCCCCAGGAAACGTCCGACGTTCTCCAGCCCGCGAATTCCTTCACGCAGCCCCAGGGCGAGAGCGTTGCCGACCGAGTCGGCGGTTTGAATCATCTCGACGTCGCTGAAATTCATACCTCGCTCGTACCAATTGCGGTCAGAGGTTTGGACCTTCAATGTTGCTTCGATCACCGATCCTTCCGGCGGACGCGTCGCCTTGACCAGCACTTCGCTGCCGACCGGCAAGACCTGGACGGTTTCCATCAACACACCGAGAGGCATCGTCGCGCCGAGCTCCCATCCTTCGGTTAGCTTTTTCATCGTCGGCTCGCCGAGTTGGGCCGCCAACGCGTCGCGCGCCGATTGATCAGGGAAGCGAATCCGTACTTCTTTGACTTCGTCTCCCGATTGCAACGGACTGTCACTGCTGGTAACCGATTCCACAATGGTCGTTGGGTTGTACGCGAACCCGAGTGGCGTGCTGGCCATCGTTTCACCGAGTTCTGAAACCGGTGGTTTGGTTTGGAATCCTTCGTCAGGCACGACCGTCAGGGTCTCCGTCGTCGCGTCGTCTCCGGTGCCACGCTGCACGGTGATTTCGACCGGTTCGCCGGCGGGCCAGGACTGCAACAAGAACGTGTAAGCGTCAACCGACTCGTCACCATTGACGGCAACGATTTGATCACCCACCTGCATCCCGGCGGCTTCGGCAGGCCCGTCCTTCATCAAGGAGGTGATCTGGCCGATTCGGAAACGAACACCAAACTCCTTCTCGGGCTGCGGCGGCAACTCCACAGTGTGCTCGGTTCCGTCTTGACGCAGCAACGTCAGCGAAATCGCCTCCGATGGCTGCCCGTAGATTTGATTGAGCAGCGGCGCGATCGGCATCATCGAATCACGATCCGCCCGCGTTCCGTTCCAACCAACTACTTCGGCACCGGCGTCATCATCAGTCAAAACCGTTGACGCAACCGAGCCCGGCATTGCGTAGATCGACGGCAGCAATTTGCCACTGATCGGTCCGTGGATTCCGATCATCCGTAGGCTCGGTTCGAGCGGATGCGGTTTCGGCATCAACGAATACTCGCGGGAATCGCTGCCGTAAGAGAACCGAACATCGATCGGCTCGTCGGGATTATCCATCCCCTCGGTCATGATCGCTGTTTGCATCTTGCTGAAATGCATCTGCGTGTCTTCATCCGAGTGGGCGATCGATGTGACCAACCCACCGGGCTGCACGCCTGCCGTCCAGGCCGCTCCACCGGGCGTCACGCCGCCAACGATTGCCGGTGTGTACGGCACGCCATAGAAGAACGCGATCGCGGCGAACAGAATGCCGGTGATGACATTCATCACGACACCCGCGCTGATGATGATCATCCGCTGCCACACGGTTTTGGCCGGATAGCTTCTGGGATCGAGCTTTTCCGGCTCGCCGTTCTCGCCGCCTTCGCGAATCCGCTTGGCCTCCTCTTCCGCTTTGCGCGGATCGTCATCCTGGCCCAGCATTTTGACGTAGCCTCCCAGGGGAATGATCCCGATCCCGTATTCGGTCTCGCCGTAGGTGAATTTGCCGAGCGTGCGTGGGAACTTGATCGGCCCGATCTGCAGCGGCACATCGAATCCCACGTAGAACTTCTCGCACTTCACGCCGAACAGCTTGGCTGCCAAAAAGTGCCCGAGTTCGTGTACAAAAATGACCAATCCGATACCCACGAGGACTTTGGTCCACAACCACGTTCCGCTCAAAAAGGAGGCGAAAAAACCGGGTTCGTCGGTCGCCGCCAAGAGCGTGGCGAAGAATGAAAGATCAGACAGCAATGACATAAGGTGAGGCTACGGCAAAAATCGGAGGGGCGAAAAAGCCAGAGGCGGAGAGTTGAAAGACGCAACGTGTTCGCAATGATAGGTTTCGGCGAACACTCTATCGGAAATTCTTACCATCGGAAATTCCAGACAAACCACGGCCTGTTCACCCGGCGGGCAGGTCGAGAGACGGTCCGATCCGACGATCGCAGGTCAAATCACGGCAGAGGGTTTACGGCTATGCCACGGAAATGGTTTCGGCGAGTTCCGCCGCTCGGCGGCGCGACCAAGTATCCAGTTCGAGCAACCGGTCCAGCGACGGTGCGGACTCGTGATGGTGGTCGTCCAGCGTCTGTTTGCACAAACGCGCGATGTCAGTAAAGCGAATTTTGCCACTCAGGAACAGAGGAACCGCCGTTTCGTTGGCTCCATTGAGCACCACACCGGCCGTTCCGCCAACCCGCGCGACCTCAAACCCGAGCTGCAGAGCCGGAAATCGCTCGTGATCGACCGGAATCAAACTCATGTCCCAACGCTGCGTCCGTTCCAACGGCGGGGCCGGGCAAGGCAGGCGATACGGGTAAGTCAACGCGTACTGAATCGGCAATCGCATATCCGGCGGGCTGAGCTGCGCGATCACGCTGCCGTCTTCAAATTCGACGAGCGAATGGATAATCGACTGCGGATGAACGACCACCTCAATCCGGTCCGCAGGAACATCAAACAACCACTTCGCCTCGATGATTTCCAGCGATTTATTCATCATCGTGGCCGAATCGATCGTGATTTTCTGGCCCATGTCCCACGTCGGGTGGTTGAGAGCCTCGGCCGGCGTCGCGGCTTCCATCTCGTCAAACGACGCGTTGAGAAACGGCCCGCCGCTGGCTGTCAAAATCAGTCTCCGCACGCCAGGGAGTTTGTGCCCCGGCGAGCCGAATTCGCACTGCCCGTTGGAGCCAGGCGGCCCGTTCACGCCGGACGGCCCGTTCACGCCAGGCTGAGTATGCATGCCGGCCGGACTGCTCGGCGACGTCTTCGCGGTCGCGTTTTCCCTCGCCTCGGCCAGACATTGATAAATCGCAGAATGTTCGCTGTCGATCGGCAACAGTTCCGCTCCGCTCTTTTCCGCCGCCGCGGTCACGACCGGCCCGGCGATGACGAGTGTTTCTTTATTGGCCAACCCAACACGTTTGCCGGCACGGACCGCCTCGAGAGTCGACTCCAACCCGGCACGTCCCACGATCCCCGCGACCACCGTGTCCACGTCCGGCGAAATCGCGGCCCGAACCAACGCCTCCGGTCCCACGTCGAGACGACACCGCTCGGCGAGCCCGGCTTTCGCGATCAAATCGCCCGCACATCTGGCGTTTTGTTCATCCGACACCACGATGGTTTGGGGAACCGGCGACGCTTTATGCGCCGATTCGATCAATTGCCCGATCCGACGATGCCCCGAAACCGATGCGACGCACCAACCCGAGTCGGGAGCGTACTTCTGAAGGTTTGCGATGACATCGAGCGTGGCGGCACCGATGCTGCCGGTCGCTCCTAGAATCGCGACCCGGCGTCCGTCCGTCATCTTTTCACCTTCTTTATTTCTAACAAAAACCTTGAGTGGCCCGTATGATGCACAAGCAGCACCGGAATCACAATCCGGATAACCGATCCAGTCTCGCGGCGGACGAAGACAGGATGGTTGCGAAACGGTACTCGATCGCCAAAAACCACGCGTACCGGTTAACTTTGATCTTTTCGTCCCTAGGCCTTTTCAAGCATTTCGAATGAGCGACAACCCGAAATCTTCACGCGGATCTTCCGAACATCGCGGCAGCGGCAACATTTGGTTTGTCTTGATCGTGATCACCATTGCCGTGCTGGTCAGCGCGTTCCTGGTCTCCGACAACCGAAAACGTCTCGCCTACCCCGCCCTGAAGTCGCTGCTCGCCCAGACTGCCGAACTGCATGAGGCCGAACACCAGCAAACGTCGGCATCACCGAACGCCGCCGCATCCAATGACACCCCATCAAACGATGGCCAGGTGTCCGCGTCTTCACAAACGACAACCGACACCGACGGTTCCGCCGCCGATCAACAGGACTCCCAATCGGAAACATCCGCTGAATCGTCGACGAGCATCGTGCGACGCAACGGAAAACCCGTCGCGCGAATCATCGTCCCCGGTGAAGACGGAAAGGTGTCGTACGAATTCAGCAACCCCAGCGACATCCGCGTCGCTGACGACCGGATTACGGGCAAAGTCGACTACCGCGTTCTTCTCGGCCGCCCCGGTGACGCCAATGTTCAACCAACCCGAGTCGACTTTCTGACGATCCGCGGTTACCCCAACGACGCGATCGCCGCGGACTTCATCGCGTTGCTGGAACGATCGGGAGTGTCATGGGACAACGACCGTCCGAGCCGTTTCCTGGAAAATCACTGGCCCGAACTGCTGATGATCGGCGTACTGATCGCACTCGGGATCGTCATGCTGCGGCGGATGGGCGGCGTCGGATCACCAATGTCGTTCTCGCGCAGCCGCGGCAAACTTTACAGCGAAGACGACCTGCCGACCACGTTCGAAGACGTCGCCGGGATTGAAGAAGCCGTCGAGGAAGTCCGCGAGGTCGTCGATTTCCTCCGCAACAGCGAAAAGTATCAATCGCTCGGCGGCCGTATCCCCAAAGGCGTTCTGCTGGTCGGACCGCCCGGCACCGGTAAAACACTACTCGCCCGAGCGATCGCGGGTGAGGCAGGCGTGCCGTTCTTCAGCCTCTCGGGCAGCGACTTCGTCGAGATGTTCGTCGGCGTCGGTGCCGCCCGTGTTCGCGACATGTTCACCCAAGCCACCAACCGTGCCCCGTGCATCATCTTCATCGACGAACTCGACGCGCTCGGAAAGAGCCGCAGCGGAACGACCGTCGGTGGACATGACGAACGCGAACAAACGCTTAACGCGTTGCTAGTGGAAATGGACGGCTTCGGATCCAACTCCGGCGTGATCGTCGTCGCCGCAACCAACCGTCCCGAAACGCTCGACCCCGCCCTGCTGCGCCCCGGACGGTTCGACCGACACGTCTTGGTCGATCGGCCCGACGTCGCCGGACGTGAACAGATCCTGTCGGTGCACGTGAAAAACGTGAAGCTCGATGAGTCCGTCGACCTTCGCAGCATCGCGTCGATCACCAGCGGGTTTGTGGGTGCGGACCTGGCGAACCTGGTCAACGAAGCCGCACTCTTAGCCGCCCGCAATGAACGCCCCGCCGTCGGCATGGAGGAATTCAACGACGCCGTCGAACGTGTGACCGCGGGCCTCGAAAAGAAAAACCGTGTGATGAACGAGGACGAAAAGATCCGCGTCGCTTATCACGAATCGGGACACGCATTGGTTGCCGCGGCACTTCCAAACACCGACCCGGTTCACAAAGTCAGTATCATCCCTCGCGGCCTCGCGGCGTTGGGCTACATGATGCAGCGTCCCGAATCGGAACGCTTCCTGATGACAAAGAGCGAACTCGAAAGCCAAATGAAAGTCATGCTGGCCGGAACACTCGCTGAAGAAATGATTTTCCAAGACATCAGCACCGGAGCTCAAAACGACCTCGAACGCTGTACCGAAACGGCACGCGGCATGGTCATGGACTACGGCATGAGTCGACTCGGACGCATCAACCTGCGTCGCAGCACCCGATCACCATTCCTCAACAACGGCGGCATGGGCGAGTACCAAGTCGTGCACAGTGAAGAAATGGCGAAGATGATCGACAAGGAAGTCTCACGAATCGTCGACGACATGCTCGCGCAAACTCGCGAGATTCTTCAACAACGTCGCGAAGTCCTCGAAGCCGTCACGCAGCGATTGCTCGAAGTCGAGTCGATCGACAGCGATGAATTGATGCGGCTGATTCGCGAACACAGCGCCGGCCCGTGGCTCGTCCCCGGCACGGTCAACGAAAAACCGAAAGCCAAAATCGTGCCACGCAAGAGCGACGAAAACGTGCAATCGAAATAACCTGGCAACGCCCATGCTGCGGCAAACCCCGCCGCCTGATTCCAAGCGAACCTAGCGACACGGATCCGGCACGGCAGCGTTCGAGAGTCTCGACAAAGATCGCCCGCGAAGCCGGCAACAGGCTTCGCAAATGACTAGCGGCTCATCCGACCTTGAACTCAACTGTCTGACGGACGGTAACGTTCGATTCGAGCGAGCGTGCCACTACGGTCGCCAGATGACGGCCCGCCTGAATTTCCGGCATCTCCCACAGATGGTATCGATCTACTAGTTGGTCGCCGAACTTCTTGCCGCCACGGCGTTCGACAACACGTGGCTGCACCGGTTTGCCGTCGACCGTGAGAGAGACATACTCCGCGAGCGGAGCCTTTAACTGTCCCCGGGCCGCGTTGCGATGAGCACACCGAACGCGAAGGTTGACACCCGTTTCAGGTTGGCCCGCTTCGTATCGATCTTCCGATCGAATGACAACGAGGGAAACCAGCGGACGCGAGATCGTGGGGTTGTCCCACCACCGCCACGCGTTCTGTTGCTTCATCACCATGTCAGCAACGACCTGTGATCCCGGATGCATCCGCAATCGATTTTCGGTCACCTCGTCGCGCCGCACCGGTGCCGTCCAACAGTTCTGCAGCGCCGTCAGCCAACCTTCCCAGGTCGGCTCTTTGGCGAGAAACAACGTCCGGAATCCACTCGTCTTGTCCGCAAACCACCACGGTTCGATCCCGTGCGCGTCCTGCAACGCAATGAATGGCAACTGACCGGAATAGCGTTTCAAGAAAGGCTCGCTGTTGGTGAAGTCAGGGTTGCCGAAGTGGAACGTACTGATCGCTGCGAAACCACCCTGCTGCATTGAGTCATCGAGCAAGAGACGCGTGAGTTCTTCGTTCTCACCGAATTGCCAAATCAATCGGCCGTCGTTCTGATTCAGTCGCGACACCCGTCGTTGCCGGAATTCGGGCCACGGAAGGTCACCCACGTCGGCGAGCGATTCGCCCATGTCTCCTTCCGCCGGCGCGATCACGTCGCTCGTGTGACTGTACGTCCCCAAACCGGGCACATCGACCCACGTCCCGTACTCTTCGTTGGCACGAAAAAACGTCACCTGTACCCTTTTTTGATCGGCAATCTTCTGCGCCGCTTCGAGCCATCCGGGCTCTGAATTCTTGGCACCCCACAAATGGATTTTCAAACTCTCGGCGAGACGAACGACGTCGGCAGGACTTCCCTGCCCATGCGCTTCGACCTGGCATGAAAACACTTTGAGATCCTGCGGCGGTCTAACAACAACGGTTTGCGATGCCGCGTCACAGGTAAGTGGCTGATCCAGCGCGCCGAGTTCTTTCAATGCGTCGATGGCATAGAACGTCGCGACCGGATTACTTCGCCAACCGGGCCGATCACCAAAACCGCCGTCCCCGTTGAAGCAAGAGTGAATCCAACCGATTAACGCCTCCGGGTCCGCCGGTTGACTTCGCAGGATCGACAACGCACGCACCGCTGCCCAGCAATACGCGATGTCCTCTTGATTGGCAAACGGTGGATCGGGGCACCATCGAAAACCACCGCTTATTCCCTGGCACGATTGAATCCACTCAGCGGTCTCCTCGCGTTTTTCATCCTCGCGGCCGAGCAACTCCAGTGCCTCCAGTCCCCAAAGCGTGTTCAGCACATGACCTTCGCCTCCCTGACTGGCCGGTGTGTTGTTGAAGCTACCGTTTTCACGTCGACGCCCATCGAGATAAGCAATCCATTCGGGAGAAAGATCGTCCAACGACATGCCTAACAACGCGCGGCACGTGAACACTTTGAGCTGAAAGCGAAAAACCGGGTAGCGGTGTTTTTCGTACTGCGGCAAATACGGCACCGGCGAGGTCCACTCACTCACGACGTCGACGAAGTCGGAAGCATCCGCCCCCAGCCAACGCAGCGACTGGATCTGCTGAAACACGAAAACACGATGCTCTTGTTCGAGTATTTTCCACGCGGCCGGATGATGGGTGCGAACAAAACTTTCGAGATCTTCCGTATCGCTCGGCAACGCTCCCAAGTGATGCAGACACCCAATCACAGCATGCGTCGGCGTCAAATGCGACTCCTGTTGATCCTGCCATCCATAACCGTGGTCCGGCCGAGCATGCCCCGCCAAAAAGGCCTCAACTCGCGAGTGCCAATGATCATCACCCGAGTCACTCGCGCGCACCCCAGAACAGGTCGCAATCGATGCCCCCAAGGCGACGCCCTGACGAAACAATTCCCTTCGATTCAACCCGGTGGAACGATGGTCCATAAAAGTGACTCATGAGAAGGTTTTGAAATTGACCGACAAAAATCTGACAAACCAACTTGGAATGCAGAGCCGATGATGCAGACCACATCCCGCAGCGGGCAACACTGGGCTACGGGGCCGATGGAATTTGCCAGACATCGGAATGCGTGCGTTCCGATCGAAGGAAAGACTCGAACTTTTCGACGAGTTCAGGATGCTCGGAAGCAACGTCATTGTCCTCATGAACATCCGATGGTAAATCGTAAAGTTCGAGCGGCTTACCGACGCCATTGCGAACGGCTTTCCAATTACCCATCCGCGCCGCCTGTGTGAATCCACGCTCGTGAAATTCCCAGTACATGGGTGGATGCTCGACAATTTTGTTTTCGAGCAACGCAGGCAATATCGAAACGCCGTCAGTCGGCGTTTCGCACGATTGCCCGGTCAGGTCGGCCATCGTCGGCATCATGTCCCAAAACGACCAGACCTGTTCGCTCACCGTGCCGGCAGCAATCTTTCCTGGCCACCGCGCGATGCTGGGCGAGCGGATGCCTCCCTCGTACATCGAACGTTTTCGTCCTCGCAAGGGTCCGGAGTGGTTGAAGCGGGGAAACTGGTGAACGGCACCGTTGTCACTAGTGAAAAACACCAACGTATGATCGTCAATCTTCAGTTCCTTCAGAACATCCATCAGCCGACCGACGTCGGAATCCATCCGAGAAATCATCGCGGCACAGATTTTTTCATTTTCCGACCATGGTTTATCAGCATACGCACCGAGCGATGGCACCTGCAGTTTCTTGTGAGGGATGGTGAATGCCAAATACAAGAAGAACGGCGACTGACGATTCCTCCGCACAAAACCCAACGCTTCCTCCGCCATCACGTCATGCGAATAGGTGTTTGGCTCGAGTGGAACCTTCTCTTCGTTTCGCCAGAGGTATTCAGGGTAGTAGCTGTGTGCGTTTCGCTGGCAATTGTAGCCGTAGAAATAATCAAACCCCATCGTGCCGGGCGTGCTATGCGAACCCGGATACCCCAGTCCCCATTTCCCGATCACCCCGGTTCGATACCCTGCGTTCTGCATCAAATGAGCCAACGTCTTGGTATCCGCAGGCATTGGCAATTGTCCGACCGGATCGATCTTATGATTGCCACGAACGAAACAATGTCCCGTGTGCAATCCTGTCATCAAAGTGCATCGAGACGGGGCACAAACGGTGGCCCCCGCGTACGCCTGCGTGAAACGCATCCCCTCGGACGCGATCCGATCAATGCAGGGCGTTTGGATGTGCTCCTGGCCGAAACAGCCGAGTTCGCCATATCCCAAATCATCCGCCAAGATGAAAATCACATTGGGGCGATCAGCCGAGTAAACGTTCGGTCCTACCGACGCGGCACCCAAACCGATCCACACGAGGAGGAAGAATCGCACCAGAGGGGACACCCATCGTTTGCTTGGAAACACGATTGCATTGACCTGTTTCTGAAAATGGGGCGGGGAGGAAAGCGAGTTCGTTCGCAAAGTGAGATCGAGATTCATATTCAACGATTATCCGCCAAGACGTTTTTCTTTTCCGGAGATCCGACCAACTCAATCAGCAGATCGTCATTGCCGTCACTGGAGATGGTTGCGGTCAAACCGGATTCGTCAACAATCCCATAGGTGGCCGGAATCATCGATTGCTCGGAATGATAAATCGGCGGTAGGACCTGGGGGTTGTCAGGATTCTCTTGCAACTCAATATCCAATTTCGTCACCGTGACGTTGTACTCTCCGGCGACTGCTCCGTCGCCGTCATCAAACGTGGTCAGATAGAACTCACCGTTCGCTTCGGTTCGGCCGAACGCGGCATAGTTCCCTTCGACCGGCCGGAACGTCACCACCGCATCTTCAAGCGGCGTGCCGTTGAACGTCGCAACTCCGGATGCATCCACCAAAGGTGGACGGGCGTCCTTCCATCGGTCCGAACCACCTGAGCATCCGGACAGGATCAAACTACTCGACAATACCGTGCACGACAAACACACAGCCAGCAGATCGCTGCCTTTGCATTTCACACCAACTCTCATCACGTTTCTTTCATACATTTGAGGTAAATTCAGAACGCCCCATCAAAACACTCAGTCAACAAACACCGTCCGATACGTTCATCGAAGAAAACGGACCTCGCGTGATAGCCTGCGATAACGATCGCACGTCCGAAAACCACGACTTCAACCGAACGACATCCAACACAGTCGCAATCCGCGACTTCGCAATATGGTTAACGAAATCAGATAGGATCGAGAACTTCGGATCCCGCACGCGAACCGAGAGCGCCCCAGACACCGAACGGACTCTTCCCCGGCGAGCCACTCAAATCCGCATCAACTGATTGGTTGCCGGTATCGATCGAGTCGGTAATGAAATGAACCGACGCGTCCGCAAAGAGGACATAACATCCGCCAACATGGAGGCTCCCAGCGGTATGAAAACCGAATGTGTTGGCACTGCTACTTTTGACGCACGACGGAGAGTTCGGCGGCAGAATCGTGTTAAAACCGCTGATCCCCATCGAACCATCAACCCAATTCACACCGACAAAGTCGGACGCGTTTGACGGAGTGAAATATTGATTGGTCGCGTTGTTGAATTCGCCCCGACAATTCGTTGGAATCGATGCGGCGCTGCTATTCCCCGTTAGCACATGCCCCAAGTCAGCCTTGGTGACTGGCAATCGTCGTTCCGCCATCAAAATGGTATTCGACGTACCGTCGAGACAATCACGAAACTTCAAATAGCTGTACTTGCTGAACATCCCGCGGAACTCCGCAGGACTGGCGTCGATCGAATCTCCCATGCAGTACATGTAGTTGTTTCGCTTCTTGTCACCGAGCCAACCACTAACGTCTCCGTCCTTGATGTGGCTTGGTTGTGAGGGACACAGAAAGGTTGCGACGCCTTTTTTGTAGGGTTCGAATTTCGAGTCCCAAGGCTTTGGTCCGAACGGCGGGTACGGACTCGCGGGATGACCGATCTGCTCATAGAGGGCGGTCTCTTCCAAGAAAGGGAGCAAGCCAACATGCCCGCTTTGATATCCATAGTTGCCGCCACGCAGCGCGACAAACGCACGATTCATGTCGTGGTAGTTGTGCAATGCCAAACCAAACTGCTTCATATTGTTGGAACATTGCATACGGCGAGCGGCCTCGCGTGCCGATTGCACGGCGGGCAGTAGCAACCCGACCAAGATGCCGATGATCGCGATGACGACCAACAACTCGATTAACGTAAAACCACGCCGGACCAAACCTTTTGACTTCTTCATTTCTGTTCCTGAAATCTGTTGTGTGTGACCTTTTACAATCCGACTGCCAACGCGGGGGAACCTATGGAGACATCCGGATGTTCAATTTGCGCCCGAAAGATATCGCTCGAACTCGACTCATCAACCGCGAAAACGAGCCGAAGAGGAAAAGCACACACGACATTCACCGGGCCTTAACCTTGGCGATTCGCCGGCAGAACTAGCGGTTCGCCCACCGCCACTAACGCTCCGGAAGGGGACACACCACATTTTGAAAACTCAGTTTCGCAGATGCGAAGCAACCGACCAGAATGCCACGGCTTTGAAAGCTTTGACAAAAAAGGTGACACACACGCCCCCTCACGAGGGACCAACGGTCGGATCCATCGATGAGTGAACGCCGGCAGATGAAGCTCTCGCGAAGATTTCAGCGAACAGGCAACGAGCACCTTTGCCAAAACATCGCGATACGTACGATGTGCCGCTTCGAATCAATCGACACAAACCAGAGAGAGTACTTCACGTGACGTTTCGTATGTTCGGGTTGGTGGTGGCCGTGTGTTCTTGTTTGAGCGCGACCACACCGAAGGCAGCAGCAGAGGTATCTTCGAAGAATTCATTTATCTCCTGCAAACCTTTTGCGAGTCAGGCAAACGGCACCCAAACCTGCAATGTCACCGTCGCTGTGCGACACGCGGATGGCACGATCGCACCTGGAAAAACGGTAACCCTCACATCCGACCGTGCGGACTCCGACACGATTACCCCCGCATCGGTGACCACCGACAACGATGGAGTCGCCCGATTCGAAGTACGCTCGACCGAACCGGGTAACTCGACCCTCGCGGCAACATGCGACGGCGTCCGTATCGATCGCGGCATCATCCTGGACGGTGCCGTCGGCATCTACACTTTCGACGGGATCCAAGCCGACAACGTGGTTCGAGACCTTTCCCTCCATGCAAACCATGGCGAGATTTTTGGTTCGCCCGAATTCGTGGATGGACATGTCGGCCAAGCCATCTCACTCGATGGTGAGAGCCAATACATCGAGATCCCCGACTCTCCGAGCATGAGCGGAAGCGACGCGAACTACATCGAAGCCTGGGTTCGCGTTGCCGACGACGTTGACGACCGAGAGCTTCAAATCGTCGCGCAGAAGTCATACTCCAACCGCGGCGACTACGCCCTGTCGATCGATCAGGGACGCATTGTCTATCACTATCGCTCGGCACAACGCGCCAAAGACCAACGCGAAGACGCCCTCTCTCTGGGGAAAGTCTTCCGACCTGACACGTGGATGCATACCGCCGGTTTTTGGGAGGGCTCAGACATTACGGAACGTGTGCGTCACCACGGATATGTTCGCGGATACGTCAGCGAAAACGAGTTCGACCCTCAGCCGAAATCACAGCAGGTCGAAGGGATTTGGAAAGGACGCACCTCGGGCGAACCGTTCAGTATCGGACGAAGCGGCGACGACTCCGCCTACTTCCACGGCGTGATCGACGAACTTCGCGTGTATGACCGCGCCCTGTACGACGAAGAAATGCGGCGAAACCATTCAGGCGACACAACGATCACGTTTGGCCTCGAGTGCCCCAACGAGTTCAGCGCCGACGACAAGAAACTCCCCGAATGCGTTGTGCTGTCCTGGGAACTTTGCGGCCCCCATATCACAACCTATGAGATCTACCGCAGCGAACAACCTGACGTCGCTATCTGCCCTGAACATCTGCTGATCGTTGTCCCCCACGGCCGCGACCACTTCCGCGACTACAACGTCGAGTTTGGCAAATCCTATCACTACCGCGTTCTTGCAAAGTCCTTTACCAACGCGAGCGAACCTTCGGAGGTTGTTTCCGCAACCCCGTATCGCGCTGCGGACGAACCCAGGTGGTATCTCGGCGACGGACACTTTCACACTTACACGCATGATATTTTCGCGGAAGACTTCACACCAGAGATGACTCTCGCCGAAGCCAAAAAACTGGACTTCGATTTTGTCCTGGTGACCGAACACAACAGTTTGGGTTCGTACTTCCGATCCGAAGACCAAGCTACAAAGGACTTCATCGTTTTCGGCAACGGACAGGAAATCTCCGATGGAGGCAAGCACCGCACCGGCGCCTTCCTAAAACACTTCGTCCCCACGACCGACCAAACGATTCAGGAACAGAATGCGATGGCGTTGGCCATGGGCGCAGAGGTTGGCCCTAACCACAGCGACTATCTAGACGGTCCCAACAACATCACGCTCTTTGAATTGGTCAACAACCGCGATTGGTACTCGTTCGAGGCGTGGGACAATCAGTATCTCAAAAAAGGCATCCCCGTCATTGCGAAAGGTGGCAGCGATGCTCACGGCAGATGGTCCGTCAAACGAGGGATTCGATGGTGCGTGTGGGCCGAACGCCATTCCTACATGGCCATCAAAGAAGCCATCCACCAAGGCAGAACCCTAGCGGTCGATGGCAAGGGGCTGCTGTGCATGCTGCGTGTCAACGACGCGATGATCGGAGATCGTTTGAGCATCAGCCCCGGCACCTCTCCCGAAATTCAAATCAACGCGACCGCGGAAGAAGGAACCATCACCGCCGTGCGACTGGTACGACACGGGGAGACCATCCAATCGTGGGAACCCAACGCGAAACAATTCGACATCAACTGGACCGACAACAACTTCGGTGGCGGACCGACCTACTATCGATTGGAAGTCGAATCAACAGATCCTGATCTTCAGGCGGTATCCTCCGCGATCTTTGTCGTCGAACCTTGAAGCCCAGCGAAATCAGCCAGCAGGTAGGTGGTAGTGAACCCTGCGTGCGATACGCTTCTACTCGGCCAACGTCAGGCAGATCACCGGGATCGCCCACTCAGGCCGCTCGGCCGGTAAGCGAATCGTCATTCGGTCGCCGATCGAGTTCACCTCCAGGCTCGCGTCTGTATCCGTGCCGAGGATTTTTGCATCTTCGACATTTCCCGGAATGGCCGGCAAACTTAACTCGCCCGCCGGCCATTCAAAAAGATGAATGTAGATTTTTCCGGGCTTGGTCGTTGCGCGCCAAGGCGATTTGCCGACAACGCGGGTCTTGCCGCTCGCGTCCTTCACCTTCTTTCCCAACTCCTCGCCAAAAGGGGTTGGACCGCAACCGTAGATGGCTTCACCGTTGACATCCATCCAGTCGCCGATGACGGCAAGTCGCTGCACACTCGGTTCTGGAATGACACCCTCACCGGTCGGTCCGACGTTCAACAGAAAGTTCCCGCCCTTACTGACGATGTCCACGAGACTGCGAATCATCGCCTCCGGACTCTTCCAGTTGTCATCCGCTTTGTTGTATCCCCAATGCCCGTTCATCGTGATGCATGACTCCCATGGGTCATACGAACCGTCTGCAGGGATCTCTTGCTCGGATACTTTGTAGTCGCCCAGGTTGTGGCCAATCCGTTGATTGATAATGCATTCGGGCTGCAACTCACGGATCAACGACTTCAGCTCGAGCGATTGCTCTTTCGTTATCAACCCATAGGTATCGAACCACATGATGCCAATGGGGCCGTATCCGGTGAGCAGCTCACGCACCTGCGGTTTGACCTTTCGTTCGAAGTAAAGCGAAAAGTCCTTCTCGCTCTCGTTCGGATAATCGATCAGGTTACTGCGAAAGCCGACTTTGTCGCCGCGACCGGTTGGCACATCAGGATCTTCCCAATCACGGCCGAGTGAGTAGTAAACACAGAATCGGATGCCGTGCTTGTGACAGGCATCCGCTAGTTCTTTCAACGGATCACGATTGAACTGCGTCACGTCGGCGATATCGTGATCACTGCTCGGGGAGTCGTACATCGCGAACCCGTCATGATGCTTCGACGTGATCACCAGATACTTCATCCCGGCATCCTTCGCGATCTTCACCCATTGGTCGGCGTCAAACCGCGTTGGATTGAATGACTTCGCGAACTCCGTGTATTCGGCGAGCGGAATTTTCGCAGTCAGTTGCAACCACTCGTGATGGTTGGTTTCCCCGTTCCATTCGCCACCCGCCTGCGAATAGGCCCCCCAGTGAACGAACATCCCAAACTTCGCATCGCGAAACCACTGCATTCGGGTCTGCTGATCAATCTCGGTGTTCGGAGACTTCGGCTCGTCCGCGAAGGAGGGTTTGAAAACCAGAGCTAGAAGTAAAACGATGGTGGGGAATCGGAACATTGATTCAGACGCTTCATTCAGGAACGCGGGGCAACACAGCACGAAGCCACGCGATGCGAACGAAAGGGAGAGGATGCGTCCGCAATGCGTGTCTATGGACTACGTTTGTACCACCTGACACCCACGAACGAAATGGACCGCTCGAGTACGAACCCACGCATGCGACAAAACGCAGCTATCTCGAGCATTGCGACGTGCCATCACGGCCGATCGCCGACGTCCCGCGATCCTAGAATTCGGCAGATACGACTTCGCGTGACGCCCGGGTGCCCAGGCTTCCCCACAACCCGTATGGGCTCGCCGAGCCGGGTGCGGCATCTCCGGTGGCCTTGAAACGGACCATCGGTGCCCGGCTGTTTCCCGCGTCGATCGACTCGGTGATAAACTTCACCGCTCCGTCGCCCATCAGCACATGCGCCCCGCCTTGGTGACGACTGCTAACGGTCGGATTGCCTGGCGATTCCTGTCCGCTTCCGTAGCCGACCATCTCGCTGTTGGGCGGCAAAATCGTGCAGACTTCGGTGTGCATCGGCGTCGCGAACGCCCACTTGTATCCTCGACGCTCCGACGTGCCCGGGTTGATCACCGCCGGCGTGCATCCACTCGCACCACTGACGCACCAGTACTGCGGCCGGTTCGGGTCAATGAAACCGTCGTCAACGGCGATACGAGGATTGGTGAAGATGCCTCCCTGAACCGGGTTGGCGTAGTAGTCAACCACACCCGCGCCGTCATGCATGGTCGTGGTAATGTCGTTATCCCCGAGGTCGGTGTTGATCTCGCCCATCATGATCGTGTTGGAGAGACCGTCGAACACGTTATGAAATCCTAACGCGACTCGATAAGTGAACATCCCACGGCTCGACGCGCGATCCTTTTCGGCTTGCCCGGAATCCATCTTCCAAACGTTGCTTTGCACGCGAAACACGGAGTCGGTGATGAAGTCAGCGCTGTCGCCCATGCAGGCGGCATAGTTCGTCCGCCCCATCGCGGGCAGACCGACGCCAGGATCGCTCGGACAGCGAATCGCAGGGATCTCCGTCATCCACGGTTTATAAGCGACCTGCTTGGCCCGCGGTCCCATCGCAGGCCATGTGTGAGTGCCGGTGAGCGTCCCGGTCGTCGTTTCCCGGCTCGGATTGCTGATCTGTTCCCACAAAGCCTGCTGCTCGAGAAACGGCAGAATCGGCACCAGCATGCTCAACGCACAACCGTTGTTCCCACCCCCGGTCGTCGCCGATCCGTCGTCGCCATACGAACCATTGATGTATGTCCCCGTCCCCTGTTTTGGCAGAACGTTGTAGGCCGCGTGATAGTTGTGAATGGCCAGACCGAGTTGCTTGACGTTATTGCCGCAACTCATCCGTCGTGCCGCTTCCCGTGCCGCCTGAACCGCCGGCAAGAGCAAACCGACCAACACGCCGATAATCGCGATCACGACCAACAACTCCACCAACGTGAACGCAGGCCGCTTCTTCGGCGTTTCAAAATCAAGCATCATCATTCAATCGCTCAAAAAGAAAAAAATCCGACCAGCCCATTCAGGCTACGCGTTGCAGAAAACGCTTTGCCCCCTCCGCCCGAACGACTTTCTCACGAGTTAGCGTGCACTCAATGCCCCGCTGCTTGCTCCACTGTCATCGTCTGAGACGTTCAAAAACAATCCTGCAACGCAAGCCATCCTAGACCAATCACGTTTTGCAACAATTCGCTCGATCGAGCGATTTCCGCCACAATCACGCGAATTGTTCGGAATAGAAGAGCTCCCCAAGAACCCCCGGGAACCTCACTTTGCCGACCGGGGGCTGCGTCCCCTCTCCGACGGAGAAGCCCTCCAATGAAATCCGGCTCTAGATTTTGAGGATGCCCTTGGCGTATCCCACCGAAACGGCCCCGGCGCGGTCCTGCACATCAAATTTGGCCAGGATGCTTTTGATGTACGTTTTGATGGTGTGAATACTCAGGTGCAATTCCGCCGCGATTTGTTTGTTGTTGTGCCCCAGGGCCACCAACCGCAACACTTCGATCTCGCGTGGGGAAAGATGGTCATGCCCGACCCCGGTTGCTTGGTAGAGCGGATGTTCGATGACCTCACCGGAATGCACCCGCCGGATCGTGTCAGCCAACGTGATCGGCGGCGCGGACTTGGTCACAAACGCCGCTGCACCGAACTTCAACGATTGAGTCACCTCGTCTTCGAGTTCGGCGGTACTGAGCATCACCACCCTCGCATCGGGCTGGATCGTCCGAATTTGCCCGAGAGCTTCAATGCCATCCAAAACCGGCATCCGAACGTCGAGGATCGACACGTCAGGTTGAAACTCCCCAAACATAGCCACCGCCTGCTCGCCATTGTCTGCTTCCGCAACGACGTCAAAATCTTCTTCGTTGGATAGCATCGAATAGAGACCGACACGCAGCAGCGAATGGTCATCGGCAATCAGGATTCGGATCGACATGAAGCAAACAATAGTACTCGCGTAGCGAAAGTCGTCGTCACGATTATGGATTCCCCCGCGTCAGGGTTCAACCTTGTCGCATGTCACCTACGGTTCAACCCCGTCGCATGTCACCCGTCAACCGCGAACCGATACCGTAACACGTGTTCCTTCGTCGGGCGAACTCTCCACAGACAACTTTCCGCCGATTCGTATTGCCCGTTCTTTGATGCCCGCTAGTCCGAAGTGCCCCTGCAAAGCTCCTGCAACGCGGCCAGAGTCAAATCCACAACCGTTGTCGCTCACGCTCACGCAAACCGAATCAGGTTCATAATCAACCGAAACTCGTATCTCAGTTGGACCAGCGTGCTTGAGTGCATTGGTCATCGCCTCCTTGGCGATCATTAGCAGGTTGTCGGTCGTCAACACACCGAGTTGCCGTTCCACGCCACGCCCGTCGACGGTCGCCGATATTTTGGTTTGCGAAAAGATGGATTCGCACGTCTTCTTCAACTCCTCGCGCAACTTCGCTCCCTCTTCATCGGTCATCCGCAGGTTCCAAACGCTGCGCCGGAGATCCTCGCGGGACTGAGCGAGGATCTGCCCCGCGAGCGATAGGTTGCGTTGAGCGAGTTCGGCCGAGCCCGCCGTCTCGATCGCTCGAAGTTGCAACGCCACGCCGGCGAGAGACTGTTCGAGCGTGTCATGCAAATCTGCTGCGACGCGGGTGCGTTCGCGTTTGGTCGTTTCGGTCACCAACTCGAGCGAGTCTTTGGCGCGAATCGCCTCGGCTAACTGTTGACCACGCTGCGAAATCCGGTAACGCATCCAAAGGATCACCCAAACGGCACCGACCAACAAGACACCGGCCCACACGAGCAAATACAACAGGCGCGCCGCCGTCCACCACGACGCCGCCTCCACCACCGAAACATCCAACGGCGATCGCAACAGAATCTCAAACGATTCCGCTTCGAGGGCGCGGTTCCTTTCGGGTCGATTTGTTGTCCGAATGGAACAAATCCCGGTCACTTCGATCGTGCTACCGAGCCGGATCTCGCGCAAATAGCGTGGCGGTTGGAACGACGCCAGAATGACGGGCACGATCGAGCCGTTCGAATCCAAAATGATCTGAAACGGCTTTTCCACCCGGTCTTCGATCGCGACGAGTTCGCCCGATATACGAATCAACGCAGCCTCATAGTCAGGCTGGCGTGAGTTCGGCAGCGGAAGCTGCAACGACAACACCGATTCGGGAGTCACCCGCGCCGGTTCGGGCGGCTCGCCTAATCCCAAACTGCGAATCACCGACGTTCGCAAAACCGGGAAATTGGATCGCATGCCGAGGAACCCGGCACACTGAATCTTTTCACCGATCGCATACGGCTGGGTCACCTGGGGAATGACTCGCAGGTTGTGAACCCCGTCGGTGATAAAGACCTGCTGCCCCGGCTGGCACGCCGTGACAGTCCCCTCAACCACCTTGCGATGAATCGGACTCCACTGCGGGCTGAACTCAAACAGGTTTTCGAGCGAAACTTTGGGGCTGTCAAACGGACTCTCGCTCGCTTCCTTGGTAACCACCAGACCGCCGGCGACGCATGACATGATGTCCGAGTCGAGGATCTCTCCTCGATTGTTAAAGCGTGGTAGACAGACCCCCGTAATCGAGATCTCCGCATCAATGACATCTTGCATCTTCTCCGATGGCAACGCGGTCGTGTTGAAGATCAACTCCCCGCCAAACGTCGAAACCAGAATACTCGTTCCCGGCATACCCAGAAAATTGCCGCGGGTCGCTTTAATGCCCACGCCATCAATCGTCACCCACTGACAATCCAGCGTGCCCGCCTGCAGTTCCGCCAACGTCGACTCACGCGGTTGTGGCAATTCGCCTTCTCCGACAATCACTACCTGACTGCAATCGATCACCGGCGCGCTGTGACCTCGGTTGGAATGCCCCTTGATTTCCACACGCATCCCCGCATCAAGCTCGATTTGTTTTTCTCCGGCGGGCTTCCATGGTTTGCTACACCAAATCGAAGATTCCCCGTCGTGAAAGATAAAACTCGACGGCGATGCAAACAGAACCACGCCACCCATCTCGATCGGGTATTGCTGATTCGCCTCCGCATCGCTCAACCGGCGAACCGAAGCGACGTCTTGCAACAAAGGCAAATCGTCACGCGTGCCCCCATTTCCGCTCGCTTGAAGCAGAAATGCCGAGCACACAAAGAGCGATACGACGGTTCTAGACAGAGAAAGCATGTTCGGTCGATGGCGGAAGACAACACAAATGACGCTCGCGGTCGAACAGACCATGTCATCCAGGCTAGTCACCTAGCCTACTAAAATGAAAGAAAGATACGTCATGGATCCGACGACTCACTCAACCGACGCAACTGCTCCCGGCGTTGTTTGGCGAGTATGTCGTCCATGATATCTAACTCGGTGTAATACATCGCACTGGGATCGATACCTTTTTCGTCGAGCCATCGCAGGTGGCGTTGCATTTTTGGCTGACGAGCGTAGGCGGGCAGCAATACCAACCACACGATCGACAGCACCGCGATCACGACCGAAAACGAAGCCGCCCGGAAAAACCGTGCCCGCGATCTCATGGGGTCACCACATCCACGAAGACGACTTTGAACATCAGGTAGGCGACAATCAAAGTCAAACAGATATTAAGCGACTGGCCGCAAACATACAGAACGAGCGGTTTGCCACCTCTGAGCTGAGGCAGCAATTCGCGGAAGTTGGTTTCCAACCCGATACTGACGAACGCAAGACAGAAGAACCAACCTCGCAGCGTCTTGGTGGAACCGCCGATCATCGCACCGACCAATTCCGGCCCGCCGACCAACGTCGAGTAAAGGATGGAAAACAAAATCGACATCGTTACAAACCCGAGTACGAATTTCGGGAAGCGGTACCAGATTTCAGACAACCCGATCTTTGGACCTGACGCGTCGCGTTCCACAAACGTCACCCAGTAGATCGCGACGCAGAACGCCGTCACACCGATCAGGATGTTCTGAATCATCTTGACCGTTGCCGCGACCTCTAAGGCTTCGTCGCCCAGCACCGCACCGGCGGCGGCAACCGCACCGGTCGAATCGATCGTGCCCCCCAGCCACGCACCGCCGAGAATCGGATCGATCCCCAACGCGGTAATGACCATCGGCATCACCGCCATCATGATCACCGTGAAACCGAGCGACAAACCGATCGACAGGGACAACTCTTCCTTCTTCGCCTTGCACGCCGCCGCGGTCGCGATCGCCGCAGAAACACCACACACCGACATGTCCGCCGAGATCACCATGTTGAGCGACTTCGATTGAATCTTCAGCACTTTCTGCCCAAAGATGTATGTCGTGATCAACACGACCGGGGTCACTAACCAAGCCACAAACACACCGGGCAGTCCCAACGCGAGCAAACGGCTCATCAGCACTTCCGCACCGAGCAACACCAACCCGGTTTTGATGAAAAACTCCGTCAACGCCGCACTGCGTAGAAACGACGGTGTGCCCACGGTGTTGCTGATGATCAAACCGACCAACAACGCCCACAACGCGTACTCCAGGTTGTACGCCTTCACAACACTCTGGCCGGCCAAAATGTAAGCCAGCGTCGCCAGTGCAAACACAATCGGAAAACCAGCCAGGAACGCCATCCCCGACTTGCCACGAAGCTGATTGGCGACGGTGAACAACAAACCGATGATCACGAACGAGCCCACGATTCCCTGCCACTTCGACGCGATCGAATCAACCGGGTTGGAATCCCACTTGCCTGGTTTGGCGCTCCATTCTTTCAAAGGGCTAACAACCTCCACCGGCGACTGAGCGGCGATGCTCTCGCTCAAATTTTCCGGCTGTCCGAACCATACGGCGGCGAACGCGATCGCGAGCAAAATCCCGGCACACCAAATCGCCCACCAATCCTCGCTGGTCGTCATGTCTCGCCACAAACTCGGACGCTCTGTTGGCAGAGAAACGGTCGCAGCGTTTTCCTCGTCCTTCTCAGGATCGAGTTGATTTGTTTCAGCAGGATGGTTCGTTTTCGTCATGGCGGGACTCGGTCGGTGGGAAAGGACAGGGTGGGGAAAGGACAGGGTGGGGAAATTGAGGGAAGAAAGAAGAGGAAGGCGGGCTGAAGGTGAGAGGGAAAACGGAAAGTAAGATTGGAGACAGGAAAAACGGCCTGATATCAACGGAAGGGCGAAGGCACGATCTACAGACCTGAACTCGACAACGATTCGCTGGTGCGTCGCTCGACGGCTTTGTTCATGCCAATGCGGACACGTTCTAACAATCGAATGAGTTCCTTTTGTTCTTTGCGCTTGAGTTCACTCATCACTTCGCGTTCGAGTTCACGGAGATGTTCGATCACCGGCGTGACTAGCTTCCGACCTTTTTTTGTGATCGCGACATACACGGTGCGTCGATCGGTCTCGGACCGCTTCCGCGTTACCAATTCGCGTTTGAGAAGCCGGTCGACCAACGATGTAACTGCGGGAACCACCTGAACCAATCGGTCACCGATCTCGCTACAAGTCAAAGGACGGTCTTCCATGTCCAAAATACGCAGCAGGTTGTACTGCGAGAACGTCAGATCGTGTCGCCGAAAGAAGCGAGCCAAGTAGTTGTCCAGTTGGTCACCGGTGCGGACCAAACTCAGCAACGCTTCTTGATTGACACTTGCGAACGGTTGGCATCGATGGAGTTCGTCTGAAAGGTTGGTCATCGACTTAACCAAAGAGGGGCGGAATTGAGGCGAGCGGCAAACACAGTTTCAGTTGACGTAGCAATACTTTATCGATAAAGTATTCGCGCATCAAGCTCTGACGCGTCCGGTTTCGAATGCCAATTGAGTCTGATATCCCGCCCCACGCAATTCCTTCCCCTCCTAGGAAACTCCGCTCCCTTGCCATCTGTTGCGATGCAGCGTTTCTGTGTCCAGAAATCGCAAAGATTGCAACCGAACGTTGCACAATCGGTTTCCTAACTCCCGCCTCGCTACTTGGTTCTCCTTTATGCCAACGACTGCCATCATCGGTGGCGGATTCAGCGGAACGCTGGCCGCCGTCAACCTTGCCCGTTTTGCGAAGACGCCTCACCGGGTTGTTGTGATCAACTCGGGACGACCATTCGGCCGAGGCACCGCCTACGGAACGACGCGCAACGAACACCTGTTGAACGTCGCGGCACGAAACATGTCCGCGTTTCCCGATCACCCGTCGCACTTCTTCGAATGGTTGCGATCCCGCTGCGATTTCGACGCAGTGGACGACGCTACCCTAAGAGAAACGTTCATTCCGCGACGAATATTTGGCGACTACGTTCGCTGTTTGGCGACGCAGTACCTGGGCTCCGCCGACCCTCGTTCGAACGTGCAATGCGAAGTGATTGAGGATGTCGCGATCGATATCGAACCACGCGGAGCGAGCCAGAACGCTCAACCAGACGGCGGTAAGGGGGGAATCGTCACGTTAGAAAACGGCGAACCGATCGAAGCAGAATCGATCGTGCTCGCGACAGGCAATCAGCCTCCCGCTGGACTACCAGGCGCGAACAGATTGTCCAACGACAGTCGGTATTGCGGCAACCCTTGGATGAACTGGCATGAAAACTTGCCTGCCGATGACAAACACATTGTCATCCTCGGAACGGGGCTAACGGCGGTGGACGTGATCGTGACGCTGCGTCACAAAGGCTGGTGCGGCAAGGTCACCGCAATCTCGCGAAACGGCATGGTGCCTCAACGCCATTTCCGTGGAATCGAATGGCCGCACGCGGTGCCGGATGACGGGCAATCCCGATCGCTGAAGGAACTGGCTGGGTTGATCCAACAAGACTGCCAACGGCTTCGCGGTGCCAGCCAAAACCCGGCAATCGCGGTCGACAAACTTCGCGGCCGCACGCAGCAACTTTGGAAGACGTTGACGCTCGATGAACGAAAACTGTTCTTGAAAAAATACGCTGCGGATTGGAACGTGATCCGCCACCGAATCGCCGGACCGATTCACGACGCGATCACGGATGCCTTGGATTGCGGTCAACTGACGATTCGTCCTGCGACGATTCAATCGTTGACCGCCGGCGAGGACGGCATCGAGATTCACTTGGTGGGACGCGAGGGACAGGAAAAGATGATCGAAGGCGATTTGGTCATCAACTGTACCGGACCCAAGTCGCGTTTCTCCGATTCGAATCTGCCGCTGTATCGAAACTTGTTCGATCGCGGCCTCGCCAAACCGGATGAGATGGACATGGGAATCGCAGTTAGCGACGAGTTTGAGGTGCTCGATGCAAATGACCAAGCGTCTCCTTTCCTACATGCGATTGGCCCGATCTTGAAAGGCACGCTGTGGGAGAGCATCGCAGTCCCGGAACTTCGCCAACAGGCCTTCCACGTGGCTCAATCGATCTTGCATCAGGAACCGGTTGAATTCCCGACGAAGGACACCCTCGAATATTGCATCTAATTTCACCGAAGAGGGCTGACACCATCCAATCCACCGAAGGGTCAAATTGGATCACGCGGGTTCGTGAACTTCCTGAAGGGACGTTCGCGATTTCGCTGTTTTCGTTTTTGACCGCTGCCTCTTACGCGATCACGCGGGCCGTAGGCGTGGGCCGTAGGCGTGGGGTTGTTCTTGTCCCGCATTGGTACGGAAAAACTGCCTTACGCACTCACCGGCGCGGCGTTGGTGGTGATCGTATTGTCGGCATTGACCCGCATTGTGGTTCGGTGGACGTCACCCCGTGCCGCTCTCGGGTTCACTTGGTCGGTACTCGCGGGGTTTTCCGCCCTGCTCGCCGTCATGATTCGCCAGTCGCCGGACTCATTGCTGTGGCTTGGCACACTGTTTGTTTTGGCAGAAGTTCGCGGCTGTTTAAATTCGGTATATGTGACCACGCTCAGCAATGACGCCTTCGGAAACGCGGGCTCCAAACGCCCCTATGTCTGGGTGGCCACCGGAGCAACACTGGCCGGCGTGATCATCGGTGCCCTGTTGTCGATCGAAGCGTCCAAAGTTGCCGGGGAACTATTCATGATCGCCGCGGTCGGACTCGATGCACTGGCAATCAGCGTCATTCGATGGCTGCCACAAACGAATGAACGCGACGTGGTCGCAGCAACGAAGCATGAAGCCAACCCGCACGCCGAAACGATGAAGACGCGCTACCGCCGCGTGCGCCACTATCGCTGGGCACTCGGTGCGTTGATGGCCGCGCAAGTCGTTGCGTTGACATTCATGGGATACCAATGGAACGTTGTGGTCACCGAATACCACGCTGGATTCGAGCAAGGGATCATCGCATACTTCGGCGTCTTCTACGCGATCAACGATGGGTTGATCTTGCTGATGCAGGTCACCGCGGCGGGACGCCTGCTCGACCGCCTCGGAATCGGATGGGTGCTGCTTCTGTATCCGCTCGCGTTGATGTGCGTTGCTCTGGCAATGCTCGCCTCGCCGCAGGTTGCGTACCTGTTCATCGTGGTCTCCATCGGCAGCGGGCTCAACGTGGTCCGCCGATCGCTACACGATCCCGGACTCGCGTCGGCTTACGCGATCATGCGTCACGACGTCCGCCGCGAAACGATCGTTGTCGTTCGCGGCATGATTAAACCGTTTGCGGAGGCCGCCTCTGCGATCCTACTGCTGTGGCTCGCCCCGCAACTCAGCCTCAGCAACATCACGCTGATCTGGATTTTGGTGTTAACACCATGGCTCGTTTGCGCCCTCCTCGTGGTCAGCATCCACCATACCGGCGAACCCGACGTTGTCGCCCAAACCCGCGACAGGCAGCGCGGCATCCTGACCACAGGATAGAACAACACCTTCGCGAGCGGGGATTGAAGAATTCGTTGCGCGCGTTTCTGATGTGACGTCGCTTCACGTTCCTTGCTCCAACAATCTCTTGGCTAGTCCCACGATGACGAAGATCTACCACAACCCACGTTGCACGAAATCACGACAAGCCCTTCAGCTACTGGAATCTCGCGGCGTGGAAGCGGAAGTCATCAAGTATCTCGAAACGCCACCGACGAAAAAGGAACTCGGCGAAATCATCAAGATGCTGGGGATCCCGGCGGAATCGTTGGTCCGCAAAAAGGAAACCCTTTACAAGGAACTCGGATTGGCCGACAAGAAACTGACCGACCAGCAATGGATTGCAACGATGGTCGAACACCCGAAACTCATCGAACGCCCCATCGTGGTTCACAACGGCCAAGCCGCGATCGGCCGTCCGACCGAAAAAATCACTGAGATCCTCGATGCCTAGCGGCCGTCAACCGATGACGCGAGCGGTTCCTCGATTGATCGTTTTCGATCTCGATTTCACGCTGTGGGATTGCGGTGGTACATGGTGCGATTGCTTAACACCACCTTTTCGACAATCTAACGCTCGGCTGCTCGATCGAGGCGATCGACACATCCGGCTGTACGATGACGTTCAGTGGATCCTCGATCACTGCGACGAGCACAGCATCACGATGGCATTGGCGTCACGAACGGAACAACCGCCATGGGCCCGCGAATTGGTCGGGTTGCTCGGCATCACCGAGCGGTTCGCGTACGCGGAAATTTACCCCTCGTCCAAACTGCAACACTTCGCATCCCTCAGCCAACAAAGCGGCGTGGCCTATGACGAGATGCTGTTCTTCGATGATGAGATGCGAAACATACGTGAAGTCAGCTCATTGGGTGTAACGAGTGTGTTCGTCGAAACCGGCATGTCACGAAAGCTGTTCGAAGACGGCATGAAACGCTTCGCCCAACGAAGAATGTGATGAACGAAGATCACCAACGAGCTATAGCTTCTTGATGCGAATGTTACGAAACCAAGCCGGGTGGCCCCAATCCTGCAAACCGATCTTGCCCGAGGTCGGCACGGTCTTGCCGATCTTCTCGTAGTCCAGATCAACGACTTGCTCGCCGTTAAGCTCTACTTGAACTGACTGACCCTTGCACGTGATGATCATACGATTCCACTGGCCGGCAGGCTTCGCCATGTTCTTGCTAGGAGGCATAACCTTTTGCACCGCGCCGCAGTCGTTCGTCGTCAATGTCCCTTCCTTGCCGTGGGAATCGGACAGCTCGATTTCGATAAAGCCAGCTAGCGATTGGGAACGCAAAAACACGCTGCTGTCGCCTCCTTCATCGAGCTTAAATTCAAAGTCGAGCTGAAAATCTCGAAACGAATACTTCGTCCAAAGAAATAGCCGGTAACTGAAGATCCCACGCTTGCCAGGTTTGGGTTTAAGCGCCAACACACCATCCTCTTCGACCAACCAAGTGCCGGCGGTCTCCCAGTGCGTCAGATCCCTTCCGTTGAACAGCGGCTTGAAGCCATCGTTTTCCGCATCACCGGCCCGCAAATTGGTCGCTCCAATCACGGCCGCGCTCATGACAAAAGCGACAAGACACACTGCATTTCGCGAAAACATGACATTCCTTCCGGACTTGATGAATACGGTCGTCGGGCAGTCCACTCCCGCTCGCTACGCAGCCAGTGAACATGCGCCACCGCCGCTCCCGCAGGCGATTGATGGACCATCGCTCACGACAGAATCGGGAGCGAGAGCCTGTACTATGTTTGG
>JBICHZ010000390.1:0-7444 GCA_043101355.1 Rhodopirellula sp. JB044 | reverse complement strand
TTAGAGTGTAGGGCGGGCGATAGGCGCGAATTGAGAGTCAACAGGACCAGCAAAGACGCCGTTTTTTCAGGCGAGAAAATTCAATGCGATATGCGATTGTAGGAAGCGGTGCGGTCGGCGGTTTGTACGGCGGCATGATGGCTCATCATGGGAAGGATGTTCACTTTTTGTTGCGATCGGATTTTGATCACGTCCGCGAAAACGGGATGCGGATCGATTCGGTAAACGGCGATTTTGTTGTATCAAACCTCAACGTGTATCAACGTCCCGAAGACATGCCGCGTTGCGACGTGGTCATTGTCGCTCTGAAGTCAACCAACAACGCGATGTTGGCCGACACGCTGTCCAGGATTCTCGCCGACGACGGTGTCATGCTCACTCTGCAGAACGGGCTCGACGTCGAGGCCGACTGTGTTGCCGCGGCGCCCGGTCATGCCGTGATGGGTGGTTGCTGTTTCTTGTGCAGCAACAAACTCGGTCCGGGGCACATCCATCATCTCGACTACGGACGGATCGTATTCGGTGGCTATGAATTCATTGGTCAAGTCGACCGGGTCGAAAAGCTCGGCAATCAAATCGCCGCTGATATGCAGGCATCCGGCATCGACGCCAATTGGACCGAAGACTTGCCCGCCGCCCGATGGCGAAAACTGATGTGGAACGTGCCCTTCAACGGGCTCAGCGTGGTGCTCGATGCGTCGACCGATGCAATCATTGGTTGTCCCGCTTCTCGGACGTTGGCCGACCGGATTATTCGCGAAGTGCATGCCGGCGCGGCGTTGTGCGGGGTGGCGATCGACGAATCCGCGATCGAAAAAACGATGCGTCACACCGAAACGATGGTGCCCTACGACAGCAGCATGCGGCTGGACTTCCTCAACGGTCGACCGATGGAAATCGAAGCGATTTTGGGCAATCCGCTGCGAGCGGTCGACCGCCGATTGGCCGATCGGAATGCGGATTCGGCGGAAAAACTGGCTCATCCGATGCCCTCGGTCAGGATGTTGCGTGAACAGTTGCAATTTTTGGATTCACGGCCCGGCGCGGCGTCGAATCTCAGCGGCTAAGCGACTATCTTGTGGGGCGTGAAATAGGTTCATTTCTACCAACGTGCGATAGCAAACAGATATGTCTGACGTCTTCAGCCAGAGCGGGACCGCCCGATACGACATTTACACCGAACTCGCGTCGTTGCGGCTGATCGATCCGCACACTCACATCAACCCGCACTCGCCTGCCTCGACAACGCTCGCTGACCTGCTCGGTTATCACTATTACACCGAGTTGGCTCATTCGGCCGGCATGCCCAAGTCGCGAATCGAAGACAAAGCGATCGGGCCGAAGGAATTGGTCGAGCGGCTCGTCGGAGGTCTCGGGCCACTCGAAAACACGGTCCAGTACAGTTGGTTGATCAAGATCTGCCGAACGTTCTTCGGGTTCGACGAAGACCGACTGCATCTGAACAACTGGGAAGAACTCTACGACCGCAGCGAGTCGATCATGTCGTCGGCGCAGTGGCCCGACATGGTGCTCGACCAGTCCAACGTGGAAGCGGTCTTCTTGACCAACGACTTCGACGACGACCTGGCCGGTTTTGACACCGATCGGTACATCCCTTGTTTGCGAACCGACGACCTGGTGTTCCACCTCGCCAACCCGACCGTTCGCGAACGACTCGCGAAATGCACCGGCATCGAACTCGACGGGTCTCTGTCGAGTCTTCGCGAAAGTCTACGTGCGTTGTTTGTCCACTTTGTCGGTCGAGGTGCACGCGCGTGTGCGATCTCGTTGCCACCGACGTTCACGCCCACGCCGGTTGCCGACGGCCGTGCAACGACGGCGCTCGACGCGGTGCTGCAGAGCGGATTGATGGCGGACGACAGCAACAAAGAGGCGCTCTCGCGGCGAGTCTTCTGGACACTCGCGGAACTTTGCGACGAGTTCGAGTTGCCGTTTGACTTGATGATCGGCGTCAACCGCAAAGTTTATCCCGAAGGCGTCTTCCAAGGCCAAGACCTGTACGACTCGCGCGTGTCGCTGATCCAGTACCGCGAACTGTTCAACACGTTCCCCGACGTGAAGTTCCCCGTCTCGGTTTTGGCGAGTGTGACGAACCAAGAACTCGTCAGCTACGCGTGGATCTTCCCGAACGTTTATCCCAACGGGCACTGGTGGTACAGCAACACGCCGTCGACGATCACTCATGATTTGGCGGCACGTTTGGAAGCGGTCCCGCAAACCAAAATGATCGGCTACTACAGCGACGCGTACAAACTCGAATTCGTTTGGCCGAAGTTCGACATGTACCGCAAAGTGCTCGCCGGTGTCCTCGCCGATCAATTCGTTCGCGATCAAGGTTGGTCGATCGAACGTGCGGTCGATTTGGGCCGCAAGGTCCTCAAAGAAAACACCGAGATCCTGTTCCCTCGCCGAGTGACTCCGCGGGACCACGACGCCAATACCCCCGACAGCGATTCCGACCGTAGCGCTGACCTGGGCGTCGTGGCCACCGCCGCTGCCGGCCTGGCCGCTGCCGGTGCGAGCCTTGGTGACGATTCGGACTTGATGAACATCGACAGCGTCGAGGAAGTGATAGAAGACAGCGTCGAAAAATTGGTCGACGAAAGCGGGGCCGCAGAAGGTGACGACGACGAAAGCGTCATCGGCGCGGCCGTGGGTGCGACCGGACTCGCAGCGGTTGCGGCGGGACTGGCAACCGAAGCGACGAGCGATGAAGCATCCTCGGAAGCCGACAAGCCAGCCGACCGCCTCGACACGATCGAAGAACCGACGACCGGAGACCTCGCTGACATCGAACTGGTCGATCCGGCGCCCGTCTTGGTTGACTCGGAGGAAGCCGTCGAGGCAGGAATCGCCCCCGCGAAAGAAACCATCGGTGACGATGACCTGATGACAATTGATAGTCCCGATGTCGAAGAACCTGCTGCCGAAGTTGCGCAAGACGCGACCGAATTGGACGCGTCCGAACCAGGATCTGAGCCGGACGCCACAGGAGGCGATGTTGATGCAGGCGATGTTGATGCGGGAGAAAGTTTCGACACCGTCGTGATGGACCCCAACTTTGCCTCGTCCGGATCCGACTCCGGCGAAGAAAACGAACTCAAAGAGGACGAACCCGCCGGTGACTCGATGGACGATTTGGACGACGATCTGGGACGCTCCGACGGTGGCGACGATTCTCTCGCGACCGCCGCGTTTGATTCCGCAGCAACGGTGATCGAAGAACGCGATGGAGGCTCCGTAAAATTGGACGAATCCGTCGCGGAACATTCTGACAGCGAACCGCAACTCGACCCGCTGCCCGCCGAAGCCGAACTCAATGAATTGGATCTGGACGACGTCGAACTTCTCGATGCTGGAGAACAGCCTGCTCATGACGCGGCATCCATCGGATCGTTGCTCGATGACGAGCCGCTCGACGTCGGCGACCTGACGACGCCCGACGACACCGACTCGCCCGCGATTCAACAACTCCGCGGCGAAACCTCCTTCGCTCCTGATGACGATTCGTTGCAACTCAAACCGGACCCGCTTACCGGCGAACTGAAGTACGGCCAATCCGACGATTCCGATCCGGTCATCCCACAATCCGACGGCATCGATGACGACAACGACGAGTTCAACCTGAGCTGGCTCGACGAAGACGACGACTCCGGCAAGATCGAGGGCTAGAGCACTCCCGAGGCCTGACCTTCACCTCCGCTGCTGGAATCGCCTGGAACTCGGGCCATCGAAATGAGGCCACATCGGCACACTCGCTGGCCCCCTCAATCCACGTCGTCTTCCTATTTTGCCGCGGCGTCTCGATTGCCGTTGTCGCGGCATGCATGAATTTTGTAGCGTCGACTTACATCGGGCGGTTTCACACGCCCCGACACCGTCTCTCGCGACATTATTCGCAAGGTTTTCGTCATGCAAGCAATCGAAATTCGCCAATCAGGTCGACGATTTTTTCGCCGCTCTCTCGCTACCGTACTCGTCTCGACGCTAGGTTTGTCGACGATCGCGACGTTCAGCGGATGCAGTCAGAGCAAGGTGTTCACGCCGCTGTCGCGAGGACGCAACATCGACAACACGGGCCCATCGATGCACGGGCCGTCGATCGGCGGCCCCGCGCAGATGACTGCTCAACGCGGAGCGAATCCGTCACGCACCCAAATTCGCGTTACCAGCGAAAACGCGACGCCGGAAACCGAGATCGAACCGGTCGAACAACGCCTCGCGGTCAATCAAGCAACGCATGCCGTGCCCGTTCAGCAGGTGTCGCATCAATCGGGAAAGAAGGCCGTCGTTGTCCCGCCCGAACAGATCGCTCAATCCGGCAACGGCCCGCAACAATCGAACGGCACCGCGTCACCCTCGAACACCGCCACGAACCACCCCGCCGCCGACGCGTCTTTGGAACTGCCTGAGGGATACGACGGCGTCGACGTCAGCGACCTGATGAGTGCCCTCCAAGACGCGCCACCCGAGATTCAAAAAGCCGCCATCGCCCGTTTGATCGCGATGTCCCGAAAACGAGCCCAGTCGTCCGATCGCCCACGTGACATCGAAAGCGCGCTCGCCGCCTCGTTCGATTCGCTTCCGGAGCTTCCCGATGAAGTCGTCGATCGGGGAGTGAACCCTTCGCGGATCGGCGACGGCAACCAACCGGCCTCTCCGGCCGTGCAAACCGTTTCGGCGGTTACCCCGGCAGACGCGGAGACCGCAAAACCGCAAGTCGAAACCGCCGCTCACGAAACGCTAACCGACATGCTGCCGGAGCCCGAATCCAAATCGGGCCAGACATCATCTTCTTCGTCTGATGTCGCGTCGAACAACGTGTCGCCGTCATCCGATTCTCCAACGACGACCACCGAACCGGCGAACAATCCCTCATCCGAACCGGTCGCCATCGCTGTGATGCAGCCACCGGTTGCCAACAAAACGGACACCGCGGCAACCCCGTCCAACGACATGCCGATCGCATCGACAGCCCCATCGACGGTGACGCCATCGGAGATGTCGGACGCGGAATTGTTCGACGCACTCGTCGCACGTTTGCAAAAAGAAGTTCCCGGCGAAAGCGACGCGGATCGTCATCGCCGCCAAGTCGTCGCTCGTCACCTGATGGTTTTGTCAGGCGATCCTGACCGCGCGGTCGACAACCTCGAAGGTCTTTCCACCGAGGAACAAGAATACCTGCGACATCAACTTTTGGGCCTATGGACGATCATCGATCCGAAAGGTCACCCGGTTCCGTCGCGACGGTTCAGTTCCGCGTTGCCGGAGATTCGCAAAGCGACCGGGTACCTGGCCGCCGCGAGCGATTCACTCGAAGTCCGCTCGCTCGAATTCTGCACCGAAATCGAATCGTACGGCCAAATCAAACCGTTCCCCAGCCGACGTTTTGTTCCCGGCCAAGAAGTCATTTTGTACTGCGAGATTGAGAACTTTGTCGCCAACCGAGTCGACGGCGGTTTCGAGACTCGCTTGCAAGGCAGCTACGATTTGCTGGATCGAAACGGCCATCGCGTTTCCAGTCAAACGTTGCCCGAAGACCAGCAAATTTCAAAGAAACTGCTACGCGATTACTTCATCGCTTACCAAATGTATCTTCCCGACGCGATCGAGCCAGGCAACTACCAATTACGCCTGACGATGGAAGACATCCACGGAAAGAAGTACGGCCAAGCCACCGTCGACTTCCAAATCAAGCGCTAAAGCCGTTTCGATATCGCCAATGCTGAGTGTATCGATGCGCGCAAGCGATCGGGCGTTGGAATGTGACGTAAGTGCGAATCGGCTGCTCCGCACGCACTCGCTTGTGCCAATTCCCACTTCCGCTAACGTGTTGAATAATTCGCACCGCGAACCTTTGCGTGCCATGCGCAGTCGACTACTAACAGCGATTGCCTTTTCACCCACGCAATAACCAACCAGCAAACATACAAACTATGGCAATGCCAAATCCACAAGCCGACCCGTACGGTTTCGTTCGGCGACTTCACGCCGCCGAATTTCACTGGTTTTTCGTCCAGGGCGTTTCAGCGATCAACAACGGGCTGATTGTTCCTGGAGCTTCGTCCATCCTGAACGGAATCGAAGCTAGCTTACGATTTACAATCGCCCAACTGGAAAACACAGACCAGAGCGAGGCTCCATCGCCGTACAAAGTGCTGAGCAACAATTTGCTATTGGCTGCCAGCGATTTGGGGATGCCCGTTCAAGACTTAGCCTTCCCTAGCGAGACCGATTTCAAAGTTAAGCTGGCATCGAAAAAGCCAAACCGTGTGGATGTCGAAATCGTGCGGCAGCGAAACAACATCTGCCATGGTAATGTCTTTGAATACTTCAACCGCGACCTCGGCCCAGACAACTTGCTCTTTACGCCCGAGTGCCTGTCGGATTTCGCAGACCAACTGATCGTCGTGGCAAATCGTTGGTCCGACAGCCTGGGACGCTTTCGCGACTCCAAAGGGTTTTAGGATCTAGGCATTCACCCATCCGCCCTGATGACCAACCTTTTTGATTAAGCCTGCTCGCTCCGCTCGGCGGACGTGGCAGGCAGCGTGACTGGCGTCTTCCGTGCCGATGTGGTCGCAGAAGTCTTTAAGGTGCAGGGGAGTTTTGGATTGCCGGACTAGGTCGGCGATCTCTCGCCAGATCTTTCGCCGGCCGATTGCTTCATCTGGAATGGGCATCGGCTTCTTGGCGAGCGATGGATGTGCGGTTAGTTCGCCGAATAGTTCGGGATGCTTGATGCCGCCCGTCGTCGCGTTTCGCGTGCCGATCGTTATCGACGCGACCGTTAGCCGGATGGCGTGGGCCAGTTGGACTCGACCTGCTGATTTAAGATTGGCGAAGTTCTCGCCCATCCGTTCGATGACGTCGATCGCTTCGGGTAGCGGGGCGAGTTCGATCGCCCTGTTCTCGATTCGTGTCAACAGGGCGGATTCTTCGTCTCGCCATTGCGAAAGTAGTTTCGAGATCGCTGAAAAGTTCTCGCGGTCGGCCAGAGCTAGGTTTTCCGTGCCGCGTTCAATCTTCTGTCGCACCGATGCGAGCTTCCGTTCATCGCCGGTAGTCTGCTTTGAGCGTTTCGTCTTGGTTCGCCGGAGGGAAGGTAGATTTGAATCGTTTTCGCGGTGGCGGTCGTCACGTAATGCTCCTGGCTGTTTCGAGGTCCCCCAGTATATCGCTAAACTGCAGACTTTGATAGACTTGCTATGCGGGCTTTTAGGCAACGTGTATGAACGGGAAGGTTCCGATGCCGAAATTGACTGAATACGTGAAGACCGCCGAAGCGGCCGAGATCCTTGGCGTTGCACAAAACACGCTCCGCAAGTGGGCTGAGGACGGAAAGATTCCAATGCGACGAAACCCAGCGAACGGATATCGTCTGTTCAAACGTGCGGATCTAGACCGTTTTCTCAGTCAGCTC
>JBICHZ010000389.1:0-3944 GCA_043101355.1 Rhodopirellula sp. JB044 | reverse complement strand
GTTGTCTTTGATCGACCGTTTGGGTGACCTCGATCTGGTTGTCGTCGACGAGTCGTTCATCGACTTTGTGGACCAAGAAGATCATCCGTCACTGGTTCACGATGTCGTCGACCGCGAGAATGTGGTGGTGCTAAAAAGTCTTGGAAAGAACTTTGGCTTGCATGGTGTACGGTTTGGGTATGCCGTGACGAACCGCGCGATGGCATCGGTACTCCGAAAGGCTCTGCCAAAGTGGAACATCAATTCACTTGCCGAGCAGATCATCTTTTCGTTGGGTGACAACATGGATGCGTATCACGACAGCATTCGAAAAATCGCGGACGATCGAACGTACATGATGGATCGATTGCGATTGCTGCCTGACGTGGAAGTGCTTCCGTCGCAGGGGAATTTCATAATGATGCATTTGCCGATTGGTTGTAACGCGGCGGAATGCCGTGACGAGTTGCTAACGAATCGTGGGCTCTTTATTCGTGAGTGCGGCAACAAAGCGGGAATCGACGGTCGCTACATACGCGCCGCGGTGCGTAACCGCCACGACGTGGATCGGTTGGTTGAAGGGTTGGGGGCGTTTCTCGACGCCTCGGGTAGCCAAGCGTGCAGTTTACCGTTGAAGGCGAACGCTTCGAATGGTCTGCGTCCATCCTTGCCAAGCACGACCGCCTAGTCTCGCACTCTCTTTCTTCTTTTAAAACGGATTTGATCATGGTAACGACGCTCTCGTCTCGCTGTTATGCAACCACTACGCCCGTCACATCACCCAAGGGTGGTCGTTCTTCGCTCGCGTCGTCGGCTTGCCAATTCACGCACTGGGGCGAACTGATTCAAGGGCCAGTCAAAGACCAGGGTGAAATTGTGACCGGCCTCATCACGTTACCAAGATATGACATGCAGTGCGTGGCAACGTTTACGCCGAACAGCGGTCCATTGGTTGTCGATCCTGGGTGGTGTTGCAAGGCGCATCGAGCCGCCCTGGGTGTTCTCGATATCACGGGAAACTCCTATCTGGGCGGGTGTCTTACCGTTCGATCCAACATCCCGTTTGGCTGCGGCGCGGGCGCAACGACGGCTGATGTGACCGCTACGATTCAGGCGGTCAGTCGGGCCGTCGATTGGGACATGTCGCCCCGGCAAGTCCAACAAATCGATTGGGAAATTGAACGAGCGGCCGACCCACTCGCATTGATCGCGGATGGCGAAGTGTTGTTGTACGGTTCACGAGTTGGGCGAACGCTCCAACGACTGTCGCACCGTCTGCCTGCCATGCGTTGCCTTGCCTTCAATCCTGCTCCCGGCCAAGAGGTGTTGACGTGCGAAGTTGCGAGCAAGACCCATTATCGCTTGTCGGAAGTGAATCGGTTTCGCAGCATCCTTTCGCGTGCGATCGCCGCGATCGAACTGGGGGACGTCAACGAACTGGCCGCCGCGGCAACCCAGTCGGCTCGCTTGAACCAAGATCGCGTACCGATTGTCGACTTTGACATCAACGTGGACCGTTGTTTCAAAGCCGGTGCGGCGGGGATGTCGGTCAGTCATAGTGGCACCGTCGCGGCCGCTCTTTTCGATCCGATGCTTCCTGATGTTCAGCGGCGAATTGAAACGTTAGCCGATGCATTCGTCGCATCCGGCTACAGCGATGTCAGTGTGTTTGATGTCTGATCTGTGGATCAGCAGGGTTCATGGATGGTGGGTGGCACCAGACGGATGACCGTTGAAACCAGTATCACGTCGGACGATTCGCGGCTTTCACAATTGCCGTCAGATTCGATGACCTTGTATTCGGCTGATTCGTAGCCCGCTCGGTTGGACTTTTGGTCGGGGTTGGGATGCTTTCCTGTTGACCGACCGCATTTTGCATTGCAAAGAATGAGACATCTGTTCAATATGCTACGCATGAACAAAAGGCGAGAGGAGTGTTGGGCGTCGGGGCATGAATTTTCAGATAACTCTTGATGTAAGAGCCCTGGGAATTGGTTCGAACGGTGATGTCCCTCCTGCTGCCGAAGTGATTGGGCGTCATTGATTGCGGGGATTCCGTTGGCAAAGGAAAACAGGGGGGCTGGTTTCGACGGTGTTACCAAACCATCTCTCGATACAGATCAAGCGAAGACGCAGTCGCAGACGACGAAAGGCTCTCAAAGCCATGAAACGAGCGATCTTTCCACTTTCGATACGCCGGGCCTGAGCGGAGGAATGCTCGGGGCGATCGGCCGGTATCAGCTCATTCGAGAGATCGGCCGTGGTGGTTACGGCGTTGTATTTCTCGCCAACGACACCGAGCTCCAACGAAAGGTGGCGGTCAAAATCGCACGCCCCGAGATCACCGATAGTGAGGAGGGGGTCGAGCGGTTCTTGCGCGAGGCACAGATCGCGGGGACGCTGCGTCACCCTGGAATCATTCCCGTTTACGACTGTGGTGTTGAGGGGAAGCTGCATTACTACGTGATGCCGTACATCGATTCGCAGCATCTCGGCAAATGGTTGGATGCTCGCGAAGGCGACCCTGTCGATGAGAAACTAGCGGCTCAATGGGTGCGTGACATCGCAACAGCGATCCACTACGGGCACGAACAAGGCGTCGTCCACCGAGACATCAAGCCTCAGAATATCCTTTTGAATCCATCCTCGGAATCGGCGTCTGGGTTCAGCCCGGTGGTGTTGGATTTCGGGCTGTGCGGTGTTGAGCAATCGGCGTCGGTGTCGACGAGCGTTTTGGCGGGCACACCGAATTTCATGTCGCCCGAACAGGCAATGTTTGGCCGAAAAAGGATCACCAAACAATCTGATATTTATTCGATCGGTGCGGTCCTGTATCGGATGTTGACGGGAGAAACGCCGCATCCGGCGACGACGCTTCCTGAAGCGATCTTGATGCTCCACAACGAACCGGTTCGAAGTCCGAGAACGATACGGCCGGAGTTGTCGAAACGTCTCGAGACGATCTGCATGAAGTGTTTGCGGAAGGAACCCGAACGTCGATACGAATCCGCGAAACAACTCGCCGAAGATCTCGGGAGGTTTCTAAATGGCGAGACTCTGTCGGCGAAACCCGAGAGCCGATGGGAGCGACTCCAGTTTTCGCTGCGTTACCGTGATTGGGAAGCAAGGCTGGGGTGGTCGGCAATCGCGCTTAGCGTGGGCAGCTTTATCTGGGCGTTCGCGGGGGCTTTGCTGATTATCGCCCGTGACGGCAGCAACCCGGTGGTGATCGAGCACATGCCGGCACTATTGTTGTTTGAAACATTCATCGTGTTACCCTTGCATGCATACGTCGTTTACCAAGGATGGTTGATGGTAAAGCGGACGACGAAGTTTGTTCAATTAGCGATTTCTGCGGCGTTGTGTGGGGCGTGGGCGATATTCCATTGGGGCAGTTTGATCCAAGGCAGCACCAGTTTGAAGATCTATGAAGGTCAGGAGTACGCGCACTTGATGGTGTTCTTGCTGATCTCAGCCGCCTTTACCGTGATCAGCGCGATCTTTGCCGTGGGATGCTGGCTGGCACGCGGCAGGCATCGCGGCGAGAGCGAGTTGATTTCCTGAACGAAATGATTCGGTTTGTCCGCACTCGCAGGCGGGTGCGTTCTCACGCGTCTTTACCGGACGCGTATGCATTCGCAGGGGCTGCTCTATCTACAGCGTCATGTTGACTGTGCTGCCGGTGAGATTCGCGGTACTCGCCTACTGGATCCGGCTGCCGATTTATCACGGAGTCTTCTCTCAAACAAAGTCGAGCGAACGGCAAGAACGCGGCTGCTGAAGCCGAGGGACGCGGTTTGGCTGCTCGGTCTCTCGTCGCGCCGTGGTTTGCTGGCCAATCGAACGGACTTGAAATCTGCTCCTTGACATGCAGATCTCTCGGTGGGTAGGATTTTGCAATGTGCTCCTCCGGGTGTTTGTTTGGGCCGGCTCGGTTTCGTTCGTCCGGATGATTGCTCGTGTGG
>JBICHZ010000388.1:0-12948 GCA_043101355.1 Rhodopirellula sp. JB044 | reverse complement strand
TTTCTTCGACCTCCGCTTTGTAACCGCCATGGCTCGACGGTAGCCAAGCCGACGCCAGCATCTGCGTCTCACCTGCTTTCAACTTTTGAAAGTTGGCTTCGTGTGGCGAGTAAATCCGTTCGACCTCGATTCCCATGCCATTCAAGACATGTGTCGTCAGAGATCCTGCGACTCGATGAAACGAAAGATCGGTGATGCCAAGCGTGATATTCAGGGCATCAATCCGGGGGCGGGCATCACTCGGTTCTCCATCGCGATGATGAGCGAATACGGATTGAACGATGCGGGATACCGGTTCCACACGGGCAGTGAAGAAGACTGCTTCACCGCGTTTGAGCATGCGGTCGAGAACGGTGAATGGGTGGTCGTCCCGCTATGGAAGCCGCAGTTCCTGCACTTCAAACACAAGATTCGAGAACTGAGGGAGCCAAAGGGTTTGCTGGGTGTGGTCGACAAGGCGGTTCTGCTCTTACGCGATGACCAGTCGACTCTTTTCACGGAAGACGAATTGAAAACGCTCGACAGCCTGCGTTGGTCCAACGAAATCATCGCCGAGTTGGACTACCAAGTTTGCCGAGAGAACCAGCCTCTCGATGAAGTCACGAAGAATTGGCTTGATGTGCAGTAGGAAGTGCAGACGCTTTTCCATGCCCATCTTTGCAACGAGAAAGAAAAGAGGTGTCGGCGAGGAGAAAGTTGTCGGAAGCTCTTTATTCATTCCGTATCCAGGAGGGATTCCTAGCCATTCGCCGTAGTTGAGCGAAGCGACACTCACGCTTGCTGGTAACAACGAGTTTTTGACCCCGGATGGGGGCACAGCGATCCAATCCCAATTCCTACGACCGCCTCCGGGGGCGAGTGAGCCTTTTAGGCGACGAAAAAGGTGTCGGACACCTTTTGTGTGAGTCCGACGCCTCCGGCGCAAAGAAGTGGTGGCCATCACTGCATAAACGATGCTAGTCTTCGGCCCAACTGTTTAACGACAAGGGGACGGTGCACCCAAACTAGTGGACGAGGAAAAAGGCGCAAGAGGCCCTCCCTTCCCCATTCTTGGACCTTGCCGCTGAGTCAGGGCAACTCAGTGTTTGAATTTGAGTGTTTCTGGTAACCCGACGCGTCTGTTCTGAAGTTGCGCTTTTGGATTTAGGGGCAACGCCCCGTTCGTTTACCTAGCCCAGCCCATCGGGCTGGTTACTGACAATAGACATGAATTGCAGGGCCATCGGCCCGACCCTTTGATGATATTGAAAAGAAAGAAAAATATATGGTCGGACCTTCGGTCCTAACGAACCATTTCGCCAAACACCCGTTTCGCCAAGCACCCAGCCCGTTGGGCTGGGCTAGGCAAATTACTGGGCCATTGGCCCATTAGCCAGCAGGAAGACGCAACTTCAAAACGCGTCGGCGAGGAACTTGCCATCACCAACTTCCCTTGCTTACGCAGCGGGTTGCGATAGAAACGCACCTTCAAATCTGACGCGTCGGGTTACCCTTTGCTGAGGCACCCCAGCTTGAAAAACTGAGTTGCCCTTGCCGCTGAGTTGGTTTTCTCGGCTTTTCGTCGCCGATCCGCTATACTTCGCGACATGAATCCGAAGCTTACCGCCGAACAGTTAAACGCATTGCACGCCTCCGGCGATCAGCGGATGCCCCTGGGGGACCCGCAAACGAAGCACGTTTATCTAGGGATCCGGTATGGTGGGTGACATCAAACAGTTCCCAACCCAAGTTGGAAGCAGATGACGCTCTGGGAAAACAATGGAAGTTCACTGAATCTTCTGACTTCCTCCATTGAATGGCGAGCTTTTCGATGAACGCATTCGATCCGCACGAAGAAACCGAATCGCCACCAGTTATGGTGATGGTGTTGGACCATAACGCGTGCTACCTCGGCACCGCGGTTCACTACGACAGTGCCCTGACCATCTGGGCGGTGATGTCCGAGGATCCTGCGAATTGGAACGAGGTCGCTCAGTACTGGGCGCGGTATCGATGCCCGACGGTCTGCGAATTTGTCGATGGACTTCCGATCCAGACTTGTGATCGCAAGGAGGCGTTCGCCGCGATTCAAGGACACGACAATTGGCTTGCCATCGATTTGGTTCAAAAGCGAATCCTTGCCGGCGACAACGTGCAAAAACTTGGACGCAAAGCCACTCTGGCACTGGAAACCGACTTGGACGGTCAAGAGTGTTGCCCGCTTCCGTTTTCCATTCCGCCGTGGTGGGAGCTGCATGAGTCGGCGACTCCCGATCAGGTTGGCATGACACGCGAAAGCGAGATTGCTGTTCCGCGAACCGATCGGGACTTCTTGTTCGGTGCGCCGATGATCGTGGCACTTGCCGAGCAAATTCTGAAAGCTGTTTCCGAAGGTAGATTGCCCACGGAGAACAAGGAAGACCGCGAAACGAGAAACGCGTGGCACGCCTTGACCGTGGAAGTGCATGTGAATTGGTTGATGACACCACGGGAAGAACTCTCGGGGCGGTGCCCGCGCTCTCTGATGCACGGCGCACACGATTGGAGCGATGCGGTGATCTGGGGACAACGCCAACGGTTCGAGAGCGGCATGCCTATGATCGCCGCTCCTGATGACGTGATCGGATACGATGACGCGCCGATGGGTCGCGAAGAAATGATCATGTACTTTGACCTGTGTCGTGAACTGATCGCCGCCGCTTGGGACTGGTGTGCAGCGGAATTGGATTTGTCTGGCGGCGAACCGGCCAAGGCGGAGCAGCGGGAGCAACTCGTCGACTTCTTGGCGAGTGTTCGTGAGACTTGGTTGAAGGAACCTTTTGAAGAAGCCTCACCGCCTCGCTTCATCATCGAATGCAGTCGTCGGCGTGTGCCCCGCGGGAGCGAAGTACCCATCGTGGGGATGGAGGACAAGGAGGGCGAGCAGCATCTGCCGGATTGTGACTGCCCCATCTGCGACATGATGGGGTCGGGACTGTTTGGCGTTGGATTCACATCGCTCGCGGGGGACAGTCTCGAACTGGATGGCGAGTTCGCCTTCTCGACGCACGAATTCATCGAAGACTGGCAGCGAGAGCAGGATGAATTTCGAGAATTCAACGAAAAGATGAATCGCGAGTGGGCGGAGAAAGAGGCGAGAATCGCGGCGGGTGAAAGCGAGAAGGATGTGTTCGCTTCGGCTTGGTCCAGCCCCATGTGCGAAGAAAGACTGCCCGGTGATGCGACGGGCTTTTTGAAGTTGTCGTTCTACCTCACTGAAATCATCGGTGATCTGGAGCAAGCCAATGCCGCCAAAGAGACCATCCAGCAATTGAATCGTTCGTTTCGCGAATACCGCGAAAGTGATGGTGACGAACAAGCAACCGCGAAAGCAGCGATGAGTGAGATGTTGGAGGACGTGTCCGCGACGCACCCCGAACTGTTGCCGAAAGTCGCCGACTTCCAGTCGCAAATCGATGAACAAGAACGAGCAAGAGCCTCCAACGCAGACTGCGACGGCAGGATTGACGACTACCCGTTTTAGGGTGGCACAAAATGCATGTCGGCGGATTTCAGCCCCATCGCCTGATGGTGGATCTCGGCTAAACTGATTGCTGCTTTCCCAGATCGTTCAGGATGGATATTCAATGGTCACTTCTTCAACAGACATCGATACCGCTCAACTTGTCGAATCTTTGGGCCAATTTCGACGATGGGTTTTACCTGCGGGCGTGATGCGAGAGCTGATCAGCCGAGGCTCGGAGGTCATGCCCGCTTTGCTGTCGCGTTTGAATCTAGCGACCGACTCGGACCGTAAGGGCCTTGGGGCATGCCCTTCGGGAGTTTTTCTTTGCTACCACTTGCTCGGCATCGACCCGCAGTCGGGTTTGCGAGATTGGTTTGACCAATTTCTGCGGTGCGAAGAAGGCACCATTGAAAGTTGTAGCGGCGAAATCACTCAACGTTTCAATCGTGCCATCGTGACCGCGATGGCGGATCCCAACGACATCTCAACGCATTGCCAATGGCTGGATTCGCTGGTCCAGGATGAACAAGTCAGCGATTACATCAAGCTTCAATTGGTCGAAGCGTTGTTCAACCTGGTGTCCGAGAAGACATTGGATGACGCGGTTGCTGTTCAGTGGGTGCTCACGTGGATTCAGCAACGGCAACATCTGAAACACGACTTGTTTTCATCGATGGTGATGGCCTCGATGATTGACATTGGTGGCCTGGAATTCAAAGAGCTAGCAGTAGCCTGTTTGGAACGAGACCAGCTCGACGATGATTATGTTCAAGCAAATGATTTCGATTCCATGTCGGAGGAACGCCAACTGAACTTTTTGCGTGAACGTGCTGAGGGCGATCGTGAAACGCTTGCCGATCCAATCAGCTACCTTTCCAGTTGGCACGCATTCGCCTGGACGACCGATGATCTCGATCCTATCCGAGCACGTTGCCAAGCGTTGCCCAAGCATTCGTTCTTTCGCCCACGCCGCGTGGGGAAGCAAAAGATAGAAGAGTGGTTGTCGGCCATTGATCAATCGAACTATGAAACCTATCCGCAGGAAGCGGTCAAACAACTCAACGAGAACATCAGCCAAGCGGTTGAACCGCTTTTCGAACGAGTTCGAAACGGAATCGAATCCGCCAGGAACGGTGAAACGCTCGATAGCAACGGGCCCTACTTGGCTGCCCTCCTGCTGGCCAGCAACTGTGACACCCAACGAGTTCTATTTGACGGTGCCGATCTATTCCTGGAGCTCCTCGACCTTCCATGCGAGCAGCGAACAGAATGGTTTGGCGACTCAATCGACACGCACTTGATCAAAGCATTGCCTCACTCGTTGGTAGGCCAAACCCAACCGATGGTGGATCGTATTCAGGATTCTGACCGAAACGATATCGATCGAGCGTCTTTCGTCCTCTACTTCATTCTTTCTGTTTATCACGGATACCTGAGTCGTGAAAAATGCATCCAAATATTGCGTCAGCTTTGGGAAACACTGAGTCAGCAGGAGGCTGCTGGAGAAACAGGCACGTCGATGCCCAAGGCGGCGATCTTCGATGCAGCGTGTCTGCTGTCTCTCCCCGAGAATGACCCGTTGATGGAACAGGCGACTGCCGAGGGTGTCTCGCACTTACTTCTGAGTTCTGAATCGGCCAAGATTTGTCTTCAACAGCCACAGCACGCAAACGAAGTTGTAAGAACGGAGGTCATACGAAGGAAACCACTCATCGAAGTGGTCCAGCAGGGCTGTCAGTTTGCGGAGAGCGCATTCGCTTCCAACTCGTATGAACGTCGTCCCGATCTGGACATGCCCATCCACACGGAACCGGCGCCACAGCAACCGCCGGTCGGCACGCTGAGAAACACCGGGACGAAGGTAGGGCGAAACGACCCATGTCCCTGCGGCAGTAACAAAAAGTACAAAAAGTGCTGTATGAAGCGATAGAAGGCACGCCAAGCATATCCCCCTCTCGCAGAAGGTCGTTCCGTTTTATTTCACCCTCCCTTTGGAAGGGGGAATTGGTAAAGCGAGTGCCATTCGGCGCTAGCGCACGGCTATCGGAGACGAACCGGACTCTATCGCGTAACGGCTGACTAAATCATCACGGTGCTGTTGGGCATGTTGCCGGTGCCGCCCGGGTGCACGATGTACTGGATCGCAGGTTGCAGGTAGAACGCAGGACTAACTTGGACGCGGTGCTCTAGTTCGTAAACCCATTCTGAGTCAGCGTCTTCGCGATTGAGTCGCCAAGCGATGTCTGGCCGATTGTATCGCCTCGAATATGGCAGGCGTTGTCAGCGATGGCGAGGGATAGTGGTGAAGAAAATTGGACGAGGGTGGATTCGCTGAATAGCCCCCCGTTCCTTATTTTGTGGTGAGAGTTTGGCTGGCCCTTTTTTCGATATTGGGTTCACCATCGATAACTTCTGTATCATCGAATCTAGCTTCGAGTATCCCGGAGGGATTGCTAGCCATTGGCCGAGGGTTGAGCGCAGCGACACCCACGGTTGCTGGTAGCCAACGAGTCTTTGACCCCGGATGGGGTCACAGCGATCCGATCCCAATTCCTGCGACCGCCTCCTGGGTCGAGTCCGCCTTTTGCAACTACTTTCCAGTGGTGTTCGCTACGCTCGACCACTGGCTAATGGCTTTCAACGCCTCCGGCGTAAAGAAGTGGTGCCCATCACTGCATCAGCGACGCTGGGGTTCCGCCCAGGCGACGAAAACGGTGGCGGACACATTTATGTGCCATCCCTTTCCAACGGTCGCGTTCCGTTTTCGGGATCGCGCAGGCGGCTCAGTCGATGCGGCACGCGGTTTCTTGAGTAAAAGTCTCATATTCCGACTGACGGGGCTCTGAGGGATCTTTCACGGTCAGTCAAGCTTTACCGTGATATTTGATCGTTCATTTTCGCTCGGTTCTGTCAAACGTGTAAGAGTTTTGGAGCGTTCCCTCGCGAACCAAAACTTGAAATTTCATCGGGGCACAAGATGACACGTTGTTTGACAAACCGTACCGACCGCCGTTCTTTCGGTCGTCCACTCACCCGCAAGAACACGAACACGCGAGCGATGCGAAGACGCTTGCTACTCTCAGCAATCTTGGCGGGCTGTGCGATGCCGACGACCTTGTTCGCTCAAGCACCCGTGGGTGGCAACATTGTTGCCGGTGCGGGAACGATCGACACCAGCGTCAGCAATCTGACCAACATCACGACGTCGACCGACCGAGCCGTGATCAACTGGGACGACTTCTCCGTCGGCAGTGGGCACACCGTCAATTTCGATCAGCTCAATTCCAATTCAGCCGTTTTGAATCGCGTGATTGGATCGGCACCCCAGTCCTTGATCAACGGAGCCATCACGTCCAACGGAAACGTGTTCGTCTCCAACGCCAGCGGTGTCGTCATCGGCAGCACCGGGGTCATCAACACCAACGGATTCACCGCCACGACGTTGGACATCACCAACGATCGATTCATGAACGGTGATCTGTCTTTCAGCGGCAATTCGGATGCGTCCATCGTCAACAACGGTTTGATCTCGACCGGCGATGGTGGTGCCAACTTGATCGCCTCGCAAGTCTTCAACAACGGCACCATCGAATCAACCGGCAACATCAATCTGGCGACGGGCGGTCAATTGAAAATGCCCGGTGGGCAATATATCCAAGCGGATTTGGAAACGATCAACAATGGCATCTCAAACGGATCGTCACTGATCCAAAACAGTGGCACGATTCGCGCGATAGGTGGATTGAACGTTGGTGGCGAAGTGTACTTGGTCAATCCGAATGGCAACATCGTCAACGAAGCCACGATCATCGCGAAACTGTCCAGTCCAGACGGTTCGCAATCAGGCGGCACCGTTGAAATGGTCGCATCGGCTGACGCCTCGTTGACGAACGCTTCAATTGACGTCAGCGGCCAAGAAGGTGGCAGTGTCGTCGTCACGGGTGATCGAGTCGAGGTGACATCGTCCAACATCGATGCGTCGGGTGAGTTGGGCGGCGGCGAAGTTCGAATCGGCGGCGGTTGGAAAGGACAGGACGCTACGGTTGCCAATGCATCGACGAACAAGATCTCGGCCGACAGCAAAATCAGCGTGGACGCCACCGTCAATGGTGACGCGGGTTCTGTCGTGGTATGGGCTGAACAAACGACGGATTTCGCGGGTCAGATCAACGCCCGAGCACTCGGCGCAGGCGACGGTGGGCAGGCGGAAGTTTCCGGCAAGCAAGACTTGGTGTTCACCGGAAATGCGGATCTACGAGCTAGCAGTCCTGAAGGTGAACATGGAACCCTGCTGCTCGACCCGGCCACGTTCACGCTGGATTCCAGCAACCAAGACGCAATTCGGGCTCAATGGGGAAGCAGCAACCTAGTGATCGAAGCGGAGGATTCCATTGACATCGACGTGGACCTGTTTCCAACGGTCTCATCCGGCGGTGATGAGAAGAATGGCGGTGACGGATCGAAGACGTCGTTGACTTTACGCGAACAATCTGGCGGTGATGGGGCGGTTGAGATCACTATCGCAGCCGCAATTCGAGACTACCGAAGCGGAGGTGCGACAGTCGACATTGATGCGGGTACGGGAGGCGTGACGGTCACCGCCGACGGGTCTCTCAGTTACAGCTTGGGCGGGAGCAGCCAAGTGACCGTTTCGGCAAATTCGTTCGATGTGGCGGGCAGCGCTTCGATTAACACGTTGATCGCGACAGGCAACGAAAGCGTCGGGGTGGGTAGCGCCGCCACAGGAACGATGACTCTCAGCGACGAAACGATATCGAACATCGGGTCGGTCGAGATCCAAGGCGGTGACATTGACGTCGACATGGGAGGCCCAGCCAGTTCGTACTCGACACTCAAGTTGGTCAGTGACACGGTTAATATTGATCGTTTTGAGGGACATACGCTGGACATTGAGTCGAATGATTTGACGATCACCGGACCGGTGATTGGCGGCGGGACCTTTCGATTCATTGGCCAATCCAATCGGTCGATTGGGTTGGGAAGCGGTATTGGCGACCTGCAGTTCTCCAAGGAAATCTTGGCAGGCATCACCGGGTTCAATTCGTTCGAGATGGGGCACAACACCAACTCGGGCAGCGACATCTCCATCGTGGATGCTGGGTTGAATTTCAATTCGGTGATACTGCGAGGTTCCGCGATTGACATCGATCGGCTGTCGATCGGCAAAAACCTGACCCTTTACACGGACAGCCTGAATGTTCAAAACGCGTTGACCAAAACGGACGACACGGGCTCGCTGATCATCCAATCAATGACGAGCAGCCGCACTGCAGGCTTGGGCGATGGCACGGCAGGGCTTTTGAATATCACCGCTGACGAGTTCGATCACTTGGGTCTATACAGCACATTGGATGTCACCGTCGGCAGCGGGGATGTCACAGTGAACATGGACTTCACCGGGAATTACAGCAATCGCGTCCGCATCGACAACGCCAGCAGTCTGATTCACCTGAATGGGGTGAGTATCGATAGCAACCTGTTTCAACTGATCAGCAACGACTTGCAGATTTCACAAGCCGTCACGGGGGACATTGACGCCACCGCACTGGATCTGAACGGCGGTGTCTCGCGGATGGCCGTTGGATCCGCCGCACCGGGCGACTATACGCTGGACAACACGGAGTTCGCCTTGTTGAGCAACTTCAAAGAGTTCACTCTTCACAACACTCAAGTTGACGGAATGCTCGACGTCGCGGGCGTCGGGATCGGGAACGAATTGGATTTCAGTTCCATCACACCTGGGTCGGTTAGTTTGCTGAGTGATTCGATGCGACTGAGCGATGTGTCGGTTGCCGAAGCATTGAAACTGTCCGTCTACAGTGGGCTTGCACTTGATGGAGGTGTGACAACCGATGGGTCTGATGCAACCCTGACCATCACGGCTGGCCGAGCATCCAATGGTGTGACTGGTTCCACCACGGTTGGGATCGGAGACGGCACGACGGGCGCGGTGCACTTGGACGATGACGAAATCAATCGGATCCAACACTTCGACACGGTCGACGTCTCGCTCGTTTCCTCCAGCCCACCGGGTTCCGCGGAAGTTAATGCCACGTTCGACAAGAACTTGACCCTCCGTGGCGGCGCACAAACAACCATCGAATCGTTGACCATGACCAATGGAAGTGATTTGGATGTTCGTACCTATTTCAAGTCAGGCGGGTCCGGCAACCCAGGAGCGGACAAAATTGTCGTGGGAGAAATCACGTCCGATGGAAACATTTCACTCGATAGCAGCCGCGTGGAAGTGAACGGGGATGCACACACTATCCACGGCGACGTGCTGGTCGATGCAACCATAACCACCATTGGTGATGGAACCCAAACCAGCCACGCTGGTATTGGCAGTGCCAACGGAACCACGACGGTGAAAACACGGGATTTGAACATCAACGCCAGTAACACCGCAGGGGCCCAAGTCGGATACGCATTCTCAGGCACCGAAACAGCCACGGCAGCAGGCGACATCGTTGTGGAGACGTCAGGAGATGTCAATTTGTCCGGACATGGGTCCCATTTTGCTTCCATCGGGCACGGCGACTCGCTCGGTGGCGATGACACTGGCAAAACCGTCTCTGGCGACGTGACGCTCGAAGGTGGCATGAACGTCAACATCGAGAATGGGCACGTCGGTCATCTCATCGACGCCAATGGAACCTATGCCTCGGGGAGCACCTCCGTGTTCGCTGGCCGTCGGGACTTTAACGAAAACAACGAGAACCGCGAGAGTGAAGACTACCACCAGCCCTACTCGCTAAACATTGACGCTGACTCCGTGTTGGTCAGCGCTGCGTTCGCCGACGAAGGCAAACTGAGTCTTTTTGCTCCCGCCCTTTCTTCCTACAACATCAGTTCTTTTGCGAGCCTGAACGGCGGCCATGCAACCGGTGATCCACCGACCAAGTACGCTGGCCCCAGCGACCCCGCCAACGACTTCTTCGGTGAATACCTTGGTGATGCAGCTCACAACTGGTCGTTGTTCTCCGCACCCATTGGGTTGGACGTTCAAATCACCGACGCAACCTCGATCTATGGAGACACGATCAACTCGCCGGCGACGGTCGACTTGCTCAGTGACACCTCGGTGTTGTTTGGGTCAACCACAACGGAAGACCTTGGTCTGCTCGTCAACTACGATAACATTGACCACGAAACCAACGCGGGAACCTACGTCTTGCAAGTCGACAGCGACAATCTAAAAGACGGGTATTTCATTCGAAAGATCTATCGCAATGGTGAAACCTACGGCAGCGGACCAGGCACCGACATCACCAACTACGGCAGGCACATTATCACGCCGGCAGATCTCTCCATTGTGATCGACAACCAAACCAAGACCTACGGTGACTTGTTCAGTTGGGAAGGCACCGAGTTCCGTGCCACCGGTTTGGTGAACAGCGAAACGATCGAAAACTTAGTGATGTCTTCTGCCGGAGCATCTGAAACCGCCGGCGTTCTCGGTGGTCCCTACACCATCTCGGCGAACACACCAACCGGAACGGGGTTCACGGCTTCGAATTATGACATCACGTTCACCACCGGAACCTTGACGGTCAACCCAGCCCCGCTGGACGTGATCCTGTCGTCTGCCTCCAAGGTCTTTGGCGTTGAGGGCGATCCACAAACCACTCACTTCGTCGCCAATGGTCTCAAGAATTTGGACGCGATCGACCATGTGACGATCGTGAGTTCGGGGTTGCCCGCTTCGGCGGCGTTGGGAGCCTATTCGATGAAAGCCAAAACCCCTTTCGGAGTCAGCTTTGACGCCAACAATTACGCGATCGATTACACCGACGCGATCCTAACGGTGTTCGCTCCCAATGATGAAACCATCCATGATGTTTGGACGCGTACAAACTTGGTCTCATCAACGCTCCCGCAAAGCATGAACGCGGGCAATGGCGGAAGCATGACCAGCAGTCGCACCGGCAGGTCAACGGTCGAGATCAACGTACCGGGGCAAGAAGGTGACCTCAGCGGCAACGGCGCAAGCCAACCCGATCTGGACGACACCGCCATGCCAAGCGAACAACCTAATTCCCAGCCCGGCGTTTAAGGTCGCCGCTGCTGCTATGCATCGCGGGATCAATAGCTGACGTAGATGGGGATGAAATGCTCGCTGCTGAGTAAAACCAAGTGATATCTAACTTCCCAAGATTTCACTCGGAGCAGCGAGCAATGTCGAAAGTAACCTATCACGTCGGCCTGGACTATCACCAACACAGCGTCCAGGTGTGTGTCATGGACTCAAAAGGTAACATCATCCAAAACGCCACCCGGCCCAACGACTGGCAGTCCGTTGTCGAAGTCGTCCCCGAAGGCGGTACCGTTTTCGCCGCCATCGAAGCATGCTGTGGTGCGGCCGATTTCGCTGAAGAACTGATCCACAAAGCGGGCTGGTCGGTCAATCTGGCTCACCCCGGCTACGTCGCTCGTATCAAGCAAAGCCCTGACAAGACCGACTGGGCAGACGCGAAGTTGCTGGCCGACTTGGAACGCGTCGGGTACTTGCCCAAGGTTTGGCTTGCGCCGGAAAACATCCGTGAGCTTCGCCGGTTGGTTCGTTACCGGCAACAGCAGGTCAATCAACGTCGCAACGTCAAACTGCGCATTCGGGCTCTGCTCCGCGATCAACGGGCCAAGGCTCCATCGGGCATCAACCCATGGACCAAGGCGTGGCGAGCATGGGCCGAAGGCAGCGAAGAGCTCGGCGAAACAAGCCGCTGGATTCTCAGCGAACATTTTTCAGAAATCGAGATGCTCAGTCAAAAGATTCGCACGGTCGAAAAACGACTCACCAAGATGCTCACTGACGATCCGGTTGCCCAGAAACTCCTTGAGCAAAGTGGCGTTGGTCTCGTGACCGCCGCGACGCTTCGAGCTGAGATCGGTCGCTTTGATCGTTTCCGCAGTGGCAAGCAACTCGCTCGGTTCTGTGCGGTGACACCTCGCAATGCTTCGAGCGGTCAGCGGCAAGCCGACGCGGGCCTGATCAAGGCCGGCAACCGCGAGCTTCGCCGGGTGTTGGTCGAAGCGGCTCAGCGGCTACGTCGGTTGGACGATTACTGGGTGGATTTTGCCGATCGAATGAAGGAGCGTGGCAAGCCATCGAACGTGATCACTGCGGCCGTGGCCAATCGTTGGATTCGGGGACTGTACTATGAGATGTGTCACTTGGCGGCATAACCTCCGCTCGGGCTCGACAAAAGGGCACCGTCCTTCCGCCTTCCCCGTCGCCTCGACCTCGGCGCAGCGGGGTGCAGGCCGAGGCGACGGTGAAGGCGAAAGGGACTCACGGGAAACGCTTATGGCACCAACTTGATTGACTTTAAAACAACTGACCGACCCCGGTTGGTGGAACATGCTCGTTCGTCCACTGGGCTGCTTGAACAACAAGTCGCTCGTCCGTAGATGGGGCGTTTCGCCAACTCGCAACCAACCCA
>JBICHZ010000387.1:0-7967 GCA_043101355.1 Rhodopirellula sp. JB044 | reverse complement strand
TGTGGTCGCCCTTGTTGACTTCGACGCCCGTATAGTCAACGAACATGCGTTCGAGCCTGCCGGGAACCCAAGCCGTGATGTGGGCAAGTCGTGTTTCGTCGTACTCGATCTTGCCCACCATCCGAACATCGGCCGTCACGTATTGCCGACGCACGGGGCTGACCTGAACGTTCATTAGGCTCTTGATCTCAGAGCTGATCGAAACGGTGCGAACACCGTCGGCCGATTCTCTGACCGGAACCAAGTCCATCCCGCAGATCGGACAACTGCCCGGACCATCGCGACGGATTTGCGGATGCATCGAACAAGTCCAAATCGACGGTTTCCCTTGCATGGCCTCCGAATTCGACGTACCGGAATTCGAGGACACATTCGGCTCATCCGAGCCGCCGCCAAACCAAGAAGCGACGAAGACACCGAGCAGCACAAACGCCACCGCTTGTGCAATCCAGAGTTTCCCGCGGTGTTGTTTGAAGAATTCGTTCATGAGTTCGCTTTAGGATTTGTCTAACCAGGTCACCAGCTTCGCCACTTCATCTTGGTCGCGAACACCGACGGCGGTGACGCTTCGAGTGCCTTGCTTCCAAGTTGCCGCGATGCTGGAATCGAGATCGACGAGGCAGCAATCTTTGTCGCCGCACGTTGCCATGCTTTGGCGGCGATCGCCAAACCAAGCCGTCTCTTCGTCGTCGTGTTCAAATAGAACCAACGTCGAACCGTCGTTGCGTTTGCAAACCGCCTTTACGCACGTGCAACAAGGCATTTTCAAGACGCTGGTTGATGCCAACGAATATCCCTCGGGCAATCCGCCCGAGACGATCGGTCGATAGCCGACCAACTTAACTGCTCCGTCCGCGTCGACTTTCTCACCGTCGTACTTGGTAAGCAGCATTCGTTCCGCTGCGTCTGGATCGCTGGGCAGCTTCTGCAAGTATTCGTCCATCACGCCAGCGAACTCGACCATGTGTTCGGCTGACATCTCACCATCAGGCGAATGTCCATCGGTGCCGTGCGTCGCCATCGCACCACTGCTGGCCATGTTGTGATTGTTGCCGCCGCCGTACCACAGACCTGCACCCAATAGAACCAAAACGGACGCGGCCATCGACACCAGCCCCGCGCCATACGGCGACTCGCGAATCCAAACGCTAAACCGTCGCGACAGTGTCACCGGCTCAACGGCCGTCGGCAATTCACGCTCAATTCGCTGCCACAGACTAGACGGCTTTGCTGGGATGGGCGTTTGAGCGAAATTCGACCCGATTGACCTGAACGAACTCAGCTCTGCCGCACACGATTCGCATGACTCAACGTGTTTCGCCACCGTTGCCGCTCGTCCAGCCGCAAGCTCGCCGTCGTGATAAGCCGACAGGTCTGGCTGCACAGTTTTGCAATCGTTGGTTGACATAACCCACTCATTCTCTGGGAGACGCTTCTGCTGATGTGTTTTTGATGCCCGAAGTACGTGTTTATTCACGCATTTCAGTGAATTTGCAGAATTCTTTCCGCACGGCGTGAAGAAAGCGACCGCCCAAGTATCCAAATGCACGTCAATCGAAAAATTCGCCCTCCTCATCCGCGAAGGCAAAACCCCATGCGACTCACGAAATTCATCCCGTTTCTACTCGGCGGGTTGCTCATTCTCGGCATTTTCGGCTGCAACTCGCCCGAATCCGATCCTGTGACGCCACCCGCGACTCCCGCCAGCGACACGGCCGAGGACCACGCAGACCATGACCATGGCGACCACGCCGATCACGATCACGGCGACCACGCCACCGCAGATTCCGATTCGCCAATGGCCAAGATGATGGCGGGCTTGAAAGAGCTATCGCCGGAAGATCACAAGTCCGCCATGGCCCAACACATGTGCCCCGTCAGCGGCGAGATGCTTGGAACGATGGGAGCCCCTGAAAAGGTCGATGTGAACGGCAAGTCAGTGTGGATTTGCTGCGACGGCTGCAAAGACAAGCTGCTCGCCGACCCAGACAAGTACCTCGCCAAGTTGAATCAGTAGCCCCACGTTCATCACCCTGTACCATCACTATTTTCAAAGAACTATTTCAATGAAACTTCGCATTCTCACTGCAATTGTCGCGGCCACACTGTTCGCGTCGCCCCAACTCGCGACCGCGCAGGACGTCCACTCCGGACACGACCACGCTGGGCACAGTCACGCCACTGCGGCAACTGGCCCGCACGGTGGCACTGTGCAAACCGTTGGCGACCGCCGCGTTGAAACCGTGATCGCCGACAAAGGCATCATGTTCATGATCCTTGGCAAGAACGACCAACCGATCGCCCCGCCCGACGCGACCGGCACACTGAAACTGCGAGTCGGCGACAGCGAAAAGGAATACGCCTACGAACTCAAAACGCTCAAAAACCTAGCAATCGGCGTCGGCATCGACCTGTCTAAAGTCGTCGATCGACCGTTGCACATCAACGTCGAGATCACCAACATCGGAAGCCAGCCTCTGGTCTTCCATGCGATGGGCAAACTCGCCAGCGGTAAGCTCTCTGACGAACTCCTCATCAGCCTTCAAGCCACGTGCCCCGTCAGCGGCCAACCGCTCGGCAGCATGGGCAAGCCACCCAAGATCACAATCGGTGACAAGTCACTCTTCGTCTGCTGTGCGGGCTGCACGAAGAAAGTCGAAGCCTCACCCGACCAGTACCTCACCAAGTACTACACCGCCAAAGGCGAACAAGTCCGCGAGGGCGTTTTCAAATCGACGCTTGCCGATGCTGCCGCAATCGCCGCACAGAAAACCTGTCCCGTGATGGACGAACCGCTGGGCGGCATGGGCGTCCCAGGCAAGGTCAATGTCAATGGAAAAGCTGTCTACATCTGCTGCCCCGGCTGTGCCAAAAAGTTGGTCGCCGAACCAGACAAATACCTAGCCGCCCTCAAAGCCAAGGGAATCACGCCACCGGCGTTCTAAATATGGCGTCAAACATCTTTCGCCGCCGGACCGACTGAGCGAATCAGATCGCTCCACATTTCACGCTGCTTGACCCAACACAGTTGCTTCGTGATCGGACGCAAGTTCCTTTCGTGAATTTTGGAACGCCCCGTCATTTCGCGGGGCAGGTAGAGCAACGCTTCTTGGATCTCGGGGGCGAGCAGTGATAGGCTCAGAATTTGAGTGAGACGGGGCTGCGAGACTTTGCCCAACTCGGCAAGTTCGATCGTGTCCTGTGCCTCGCCACGCCGCAGCATCTCGTCCATACGAATCGCGAGCGCCATCAAGCGAGAAATCCTGGGAACCTTTCCGCGCCTTTTCACCGGCGGTTCGTCGGCCGATTCCGCCTTCTTCTTGGCGGGTTTCTTCAGGTTCACGTTGACCTTACATTTGACCGTAATCATGAATTCGTCTCCTGTTGTTGTTCGGTCGCTTCGGCGGAAAAGGCTTTGATGCCCGCCGGGTGCATCGAAATCGAAAGCGAGCTTTCGTCTGCGTCGAATTCAATCCGACTGATCAGCAACGTCAGCACCGCCGACTTCTCGCGAGTGTTCAGCTCATTCCAGACGTTGCCAAAATCTGCAAAGGCGGCGTTCACATCACGCTCGTCGATCTGTTCCGCAGTCAAACGTTCGATCTCGCCGTTAACGATTTCAAGCGACTCGATAATGCCGGCGACCTCCTGGTGCAATGCGGCCAATCGCTCTGAATCGCCAGACCCGGCATCCGTCGAATTGCTCACATGTTTCATCTGCTCGTGCTGGTGATTCAACCGTTGGGTGAGCTGCGTTCGTTGGGTAGTCAACTCCGCCAACTCCGCTTCACAACGTTTGCTCGACTGTTCCAGCACATCGCGGCGCAAACCTGGATCATCCGCGATGCAGCGAATCTGGTCGACCACAGCGGCCTCGATATCAGCCGCTGGCAACGAGGGTGACGGACAATACTTCCGCCCGCGTTTGATTGCCGTCACACACGTGTAGTAGCGGTACACTTTCGACCGGCGGCGAGCGACGTTGTGAACCATTGAGTAGTTGCACGCCGGGCAATAGATCAAACCTTTCAACAACGCCTGATACTTGTTGACCAAGTGATTGCCGCCGCCGCGAGCGTGACTACGCATCATCGCCGCGACATCGTCGAACAACTTCTGGTCAATGATCGGCGTGTGCTCACCCTTGAACGTCTGCGTCTTATGCTTGATCCGACCAATGTAGGTTTGGTTGGTCAACATTGTGTGCAGCGACGATTTATCAAACGGCTTGCCGCCTCTCGTCTTTCCCGATTTCGTTTTCCAAGACTTCAAGCACCATCCACGACGGTCAAGTTCTTCGACCACCGGCGTCATCGACTCCATCTCGAGGTACAAGCCAAAAATACGCCGCACCTTCGCCGCCTCGTCCGCGTTGACCACCAACTTCGGGCTTGGCCCGGATCGGTCGACGTCGTAGCCCAGCACCGGGATACCGCCTGCCCATTTACCACGCCGTCGCTGAGCCGCGATCTTGTCGCGAATCCGCTCGCCGATGATCTCTCGCTCGAATTGTGCGAACGAAAGAAGAATATTCAACGTCAACCGACCCATCGAGTGCGTCGTATTGAACTGCTGCGTCACCGAAACGAACGACACGCCATGGTTGTCGAACGTTTCCATGATCTTCGAGAAGTCCAGCAAGCTACGACTCAATCGGTCGACCTTATACACGACCACGCAATCAATCTTTCCCGCCGCGATATCTTCCAGCAATCGTTTCATCGCGGGCCGGTCAACGTTGCCGCCCGAGTAGCCGCCATCGTCGTACCTCGTCGAAATGACCTTCCAGCCCTCTTGCGATTGACTGGCGATGAAGTTCTCGCCGGCTTCACGCTGGGCGTCCAACGAATTGAATTCTTGATCGAGTCCTTCCTCAGTCGACTTACGAGTGTAAATCGCGCACCGAATGATCCGCCGTTCAGATTCCGTTTTCTTTTTCATTTCTGTCTCCTTCCGAGCCGAAAGAAGAGGAATCCGTTGTAGCTGACCCCGGTGATCTCGCCAGCGACTTTCGACAACGAACGAAACCGTTTGCCCTCGTACTCAAATCCGTCCGTCAATACGAGCACCCGAACCATCTGGCCCTTGTATCGCCGCTCCAGAAAGCTGCCCGGCGGTGGCAAGCGAGGATCCCAGTCGACGTACCCATCTTCCTCCGGCGTGGCCCGACGAACGTTGTCCAGAACTTCTTCGCGTGGAGCCGTCATACGAAGATCCGATGTTGCCGCCAACTCTCGAGCCTTCTGCTTCGCTTCGTTGCTCAGCCCGCCTTCGTCCAACGCTTGCAGCCGCCAAGCGATTCGTCGCACCAAATACTTCTTGTGGCGACTGCGACAAACTTCATCAAACACTTCTTCGTAGAGCGATCGCAGTTCATTGACTGTCTTGTCCTCAAGCGCGGCAACCGCCAGTCGAGTTTCATCCGTCATCGGCTCACCTCCGTGTTAGCTTGCTCCGTTTCGGAGACGATCGACATATCATTTTTGTCGAGCGAATCGGAATCTTGTTCGACGTCAACTTGATTCGACTGGCGAGTGTAGATCGCACATTGCGTCGAAGATTGTTCTGCCTTGGTCCGGCATCGAGTCAATGCACGCGAAAGAATGGCAGCGATATTGCTGCGTCTTGCATCACTCATGAATGGGTACCTCTGTGAAAGAAGGAATGGATTCGGCCGCGGTCATCTGCCGCTCAGAAACCGCGTCCGTCACAGAGAGCCCTGGAAACCGACCCGCCTCAAGCCGTTTTCCCAAAGAGTCTTCAAGAGTTCCCGAAACAGCTTCCAGGCAAAACCGTTTCCATCGCCCCACACCGCGACCAAGCAACTCAGCCACAGCCCGTCGTCGCGCATCTGGCGACAACTCAGCCACATCAAAATCCGACTTACCCACACGCAACCCTTTGAAAGAACGACAAGCAACCGGGAGCAACCAAACGCTCCCTCCCCGGTTACCTATGCCGTCCTACCGTTCGCCTGCGCGCCAAAGTAGAATTCAAGCCAATCAAAAAAATATTCACCCCACCAAGGAACGGTAACGAACAAACCGATCCCCGAGATCGAGCAATTCCTAAGAGAAAATCACTACATAATCTGCCAAGTGTTCTGACCAACGGTTAGAATCCCACAAGAGTTTGAAAACCGCCGGTCGCCCACAACTCTAGATTTCTCGACGAACTTCGGTTGATTGTCGGGTAAACGAATTGGCCGGCGATTGTGTAATACACGATCGCTGGCTTTTTTTTGGTTTCTACGGCGTTTTTTGCCGTGTCAAATGCTGTTCGGCGGTATCTCGCCGGGTTCTCTGCCTCTCCGTTTAGAGAGTCTCTATCGCGGCTGGTGGGGCGACCTTGGAAGACCTTGGAACCGGAAATCTCAGCACTCTCTAGTGTCTCCGACCTTCCCCTTATTTGAATCCCACCGCCCGAGAGACTTTTCAGAGATCGGGCCTCGGACGCCATTTTCCGGGAATCCACTCGCTCCGTTTGCATAAGTAACCCTGAGAGGAGCCGTCGAGTTCGGCTCGGTGAGTTTGGTTTCTTTTGGAAGGGAGGCGGAATGCAGGATTCGGTATTGCAGGCGGAGCAGGCGACGCGGGTGGCGTGTTTGTTGGGGCGTGCGGTGCTGCGGTGGCAGCGAGATCGAAACACCAACGCGAAAAGTTCGGAAATTGTCTCCGACTCTCTACCCCAGCGGCTTGAGTCTCGTCCCGTTTCCTCGCTCTCTGTGACTGGTCGAAACGATCGGGCTAGGTCTCAAGAACAACTTGGGGGCTCGGTCGAGACCGTTTCTCGACACGAGACGGGAGACACAGGCGTTGTGCGAAGAACAACGAAAACAAATCGCGGAGCTGATCGTCGAAGCGATCCGGCGAAATGCAGAAAAGGTCGCCAAGCAGAGATCGGCAGCGGACGCAGAGAAGAACGAAAAGTCGGAGGCTGCCAATGAGTCCTGAAACGAGATTGAAAGTGGCGAAGCTGTCCGATTTGACAATCGGGCAGCTTGCGGCGAAGTACGAGAAGCTGTTTGGCGAAAAATGTCGCTCTCGAAATCGGCGGTACGTTCATCGCCGCATCGCGTGGAAGCTGCAAGCCGACGACGAAGGCGGATTGAGCAAACGGGCAATCCAGCGAGCCACCGTGGTGGCGGGCGAATCGCTGATTCGATTGACGCCGCCGAAGTCACGCAAGTCCAAGAAGGAAGAGTCGAAAGTTCACCGATGGGACTCTTCCAACTCTTGTCATAGTGCTTTTGCCAGCTTCCGATTGACCAGCCCTCACTGAAATATCTGTCAATGTCATCGGGGATATACGCAAGAGGTCCGCCGCCGTGTTCGGAGATTGTCGTTGCAATGAACCTCGCGCGATCGACATCCCAAACAGTGTCACGTAGGCGATAGCCAAGTGGCTGTCCGTCGCCCTCCATCGAGCGCCCTCCGATCGCAACTTTGTTGTCAGGTGGAAACGGAAGTTGGAGCGTGCGAGTCATCACGATCCCGTCTCCCCAGTCCTGCATTAGTGGCGTAAAGAAAAGATGCAGATCCAATTCGAGCGTGTACTCAAGGGCTTTGCCGCGAGACCTGATCGCATCTTTGTCACCGCTCATTCGTCTGGTGCCTGGACTAATCTGTGTGTTTACTCGCTGAACCTCTGGTGTAAGTCAATCAGCGGTCCATAGTTTCGCGAGTCAGCTGCTTTGATCGCAGCGATGTACTCGTCACGAATCGGACTCTCTGTGCTTCGCAAGTCGGTCGCGGGCCAAAGTGTTGCTGGTTGATCGTGTTGCATGAGCCAGATATTCGCCAGCAGTCTTGCCCATCGACCATTCCCATCTTCAAAGGGATGAACCCAAACCGCGCGGTGATGAAACTCAGCAGCGGTTGCGATCACGAGAGCGCCCGTTTCGTTGTGTCTCTTGTCGGCCTCCATCGCAATGACGCCGAGTTCCGCGGCGATGATGTTGGGGTTCA
>JBICHZ010000386.1:0-4207 GCA_043101355.1 Rhodopirellula sp. JB044 | reverse complement strand
CCGGGCTGTTGGTTCTCGTGACGAACGCAGCCTGCGTTTCCAGTTGTAGAAAGAAGGCTGCGAAACACCTTCGGAGGCACAGAATTGAGCAACCGTCATCTGAGCTTGTTCAAATCGTTGCAGGCGCTCCGTCCAAAGCGTCAAGGTTTCGGATTGAGTCATCGAGGTTCTCCATCGGGCAGGGAGGAAACCCAACAGACTAAAACCCGCGCCTACAACGGTTGTGGTGAACGGTTACTGTGCGGAGGAACTCACAGGGTCATGAATTGGAATTGCGGCCGACGTTGAATTTCTTCATCCGCGAGGCCAGGGTCGTTGGTTTGATGCCCAACAATTGAGCGGCACCGTTGTCGCCTGAGACCTTGCCGTTGCATTTCTGTAAAGCTCGGCGGATGTTTTCGGCTTCGAGAGCACGGACCTCTTGTTCCGTCATGACGTTATCGTCTTGATGCGAAGAGTTCGCGGCAGAATCCGTCGAAGGTTTGTTGCCGTCATCTCGCAAGTCGAAACTGAGCCGCCCGGAGCGAGACGTGATCAATGCTCGTTCGAGAACATGCTGCAACTCGCGGATGTTGCCAGGCCAAGAGTGCTTTTGCAGTTGGGTGATGTTGGCCTTCGTTAGTCGTGGCGATTCACGACCGACTCGACGGGCTACCGCCTTCAACAAGTGTTCGGCCAATAGTGGAATGTCTTCGGTTCGTTGCGACAAAGGTGGCAACTCGATCGGAAAAACACTGAAGCGGTAATACAAGTCACTTCGGAACGATCCCGCTTCGCTTTCGGCCTTCAAGTCACGATTGGTTGCGGCAATGATCCGCACATCGACTTCGCGCGTTCTCTCTTCGCCGACGCGTTCGAGCTCACCTTCCTGCAACACCCGCAAAAGCTTGCTTTGTAGGTCGAGCGGAATCTCACCGACTTCGTCCAAGAACAAAGTCCCACCGTTGGCCAACTCGAACCGGCCGACCCGATCACGCATCGCGCCGGTGAAACTGCCTTTGACGTGGCCGAAGAACTCGCTGTCGTAAAGCTCTCTTGGGATCGCCGCACAATTGACTTTGATCAGAGGCCTGTCTGCCCGAGCCGAACGTCGGTGGATCTCGCGAGCGACGAGTTCCTTGCCGGTGCCGCTTTGTCCCGTGATCAGAACCGTCGAATCAGTGGGTGCAACCAAATCAATCTGCTCGGTCACTTTGCGAAGACTGGCACTCTTGCCGACGATTTCGCCAAACGCATGGTCCTCATTCAACTGTTCTTGAAGGTATTCATTCTCCATCTCCAATCGCTTACGCAGCGATTCGATTTCTTCCCACGCCATCGCGTTGCCGAGCGACGCGGCCGCATGGTCCGCGATCGTGCGTAGCCAATCAAAGTCTTCTTCACTGATGGTGGACCGCGAGAACACCGCGAGAACCCCCAACACTTTGTCGCGATGCATCAGCGGTTGGCCACCAAAACCCCGAATGCCCTCGGCCTGGAACCATGCCGGATCGGCGATCCATGAGTGTTCTCCCTCGATCGCTTGAACCTCCAGCGGCTTTCCGGACGCAGCAATCTTCCCCACCTTGCGAACACCGATCGGAAACCGCTGAAAGTCGCCCTGTGTCTTTGTCAAATCTCGCTCGGGTTCCACGACGGATTGACCGGCGCTAGCAACAAGGTGCAGGCATTCAGACCGGTCGGGACATTCCGGACGCATCCGGCAGGTGTCGCAACCAAGCCCGGGGCGGCGGAGCCAGATCCGAGTGAGCGCCACCGATTTGGATGCCGCAATACGGTCCACGATCAGCCGCAACGCATCGCGGACATCACGCCGCTGAGCCAAGTCCAGAAGCAAACATCTCGGGTTTTCGATCAGGGGTGAATGATGTTCGAGCATGGCCCAAAAATAAACGATTTTTCGTGAACAGCCAACGACATTTCGTAATTCACGATATTTCGTAATCGAGGACAGCCAACACTAGAAACCGCAAACCATTACGGAATAGTGACTTACGACTTACGACAGACTTTGGCACGGGGTTTGTGTAAGGCCGACATCAGCCGACGCCGTGTTCGGCACTTTCTTTCAACTCCTTTCTAAGGAACCAGACCATGACTCGCATTGCCCCTATCGCTCGTGACAACGCCGACGAAAAATCCCAAGCCCTGCTCGACGGCGTGCAAGCCAAGCTTGGCATGACTCCCAATCTGATGAGCACGTTTGCACATTCCTCCGCCGCGTTGGACGCCTACCTGAAATTCAGCGACGCCCTCAGCAAGGGCGACCTGAGCGGGAAGACTCGCGAGAAGATCGCATTGGCGGTCGGTCAAGCAAACGATTGCCAGTATTGCTTAAGTGCCCATTCGGCGATCGGCAAGATGGTCGGCCTTTCAGCCGAGGAAATCCTTGACGCTCGAATGGCGAACGCCAGCGATACCAAGACCGACGCCATTTTGAAACTGTCCAAGCAAATCGTGGAGACACGAGGCAAGGTGTCCGACGCAGACGTCGCGGCGGCTCGAACCGCCGGCGTGACCGACGCCGAGATCACCGAAGTCGTCGCCAACACGGCGTTGAACTTGTTGACGAACTACTTCAACCACGTCGCCGAAACCGAAGTCGACTTCCCGGCTGCCGAACCTCTCAGCGCCAGCGAAACCTGCTCGGCGGGATGTGCCCAGTAGCTCCCGATCGGCTGGCAGCACTCGCAGCCAACAAAGTCACCAGACCGCTCATCCGCGAATCGTGTTCTCGCAATCGCGGATGAGCCAACAACACTCGAAAGGGATGACCATGACTGCGAGCAATGCTGGCGACATCGTCTTTACGCCTGCCGTCCGCGCCGCTCAACAGCAGCGTGGCTCGCGGGAGATGTACGAGAACATGGATCGTGATGGTGGATTCCCCGGCGAGATCAACGAACGACTTGCAGCTTTCATCGCCGCACGTGATTCGTTTTATCTCGGCACGGCCAACCGCCAAGGCCAGCCCTACATTCAACATCGAGGTGGGAAAAAAGGCTTCCTGAAAGTGCTGGACGAACGGACGCTCGCCTTCGGTGACGTCGCGGGAAACGCCCAATACATTTCGATCGGAAACCTATCCGAGAATGATCATGCGTTCCTTTTCCTGATGGACTACCCAAATCGACGAAGGGTCAAGATCTGGGGAACCGCGGAGGTCGTGGAAAACGATGTCGACCTGCTTCAGCGACTAACCGTCGACGAGCGACCAGAACGAGCGATTGTATTTCGTATCACGACCTGGAATTCCAACTGTCCCAAAAACATCGCACCGCGTTGGACCATGGACGAACTGGACGGACGCATGCAAACACTCACCGACCAACTCGAACAACTCAAACGTGAAAACCGTTTACTCAAACGACAACTCAAAGAACATCAAACTAAAGGTAACCCATGATTGAGACGCAAGAAGGAAAGAAAACTTCCCCCACGGATATCAAACCGCCGTTCACTCGTGAGACCGCGATCGCGAAGGTACGGGCGGCCGAGAACGCGTGGAATACGTGTGACCCGGAAAAGGTCTCGATGGCCTATTCGTTGGACAGTCAATGGCGCAACCGAGACCAGTTCGTCACGGGGCGAACAGCGATCCGAGAGTTCCTCGCTGACAAATGGAACAACGAATCCGAGGACCGACTCGCGAAGCAGCTTTGGGCATTCGAGGGCAATCGCATCGCGGTTCGTTTCCAGTACGAGTACTGCAACGCCGAAGGGCAGTGGTTTCGTGCTTACGGAAACGAGAACTGGGAGTTTGACGACGATGGCCTGATGCGTCGTCGCGAAGCCAGTATCAACGACCATGCGATCGACGAATCGGAACGCAAATTTCATTGGGCGTTGGGGCCGCGTCCGGACGACTCACCGGGACTGGGCGAGACGGTGAAATAGTGAACCCACAATTTAATCTTCTTCAAGCCAATCCATACGAGAAAACCATGCGACACTTCACGAAACTCACTACCCAACTGATTTCACTTCCAACACTGGCCGCATCCCTCTTCATCGGAATCATCATGAACACGGCATCCAACGCCCAGACCTATCAGTCACACACCTCGAAGGCGGAAGTGACCGAAGTTCGCCATGGTTACGAGACCGTCGACGGACTGCAGATCTTCTATCGCGAAGCAGGTGACCCGAGCAAGCCGACCATCGTTTTGCTGCACGGTTTTCCAGCCTCGTCACACCAGTATCGCAA